>CAMTOX010000021.1 GCA_947074225.1 uncultured bacterium | reverse complement strand
TTGAAACGTTCTGCCGGTGTGGGTGTGCGTGTATTCTTACCTATGTTTGGTTTGTTGGGTGTTGACTGGGGTTATGGTTTCGACCATGCTAATAATGGTGCTCGTGCAAAAGGTGGCAGCCAATTTGCTTTCGTACTTGGACAAGAGTTCTAAAGGGTTTTCTCCTTGGAATGTAAAAATATTATATAACCAACCTAAATTGATACGATTATGAAAAGAATTGTTTTTACAGCATTATTAGCTATAGCAGCAACCTTTGGTATGCAAGCTCAAAAGTTTGCTTTGATAGATATGGAATATATTATGAAAGCTATTCCATCGTTCGAGAGTGCCAATGATCAATTAGAACAACTTTCACTGAAATGGCAACGCGAAGTAGAGGCAATGCTTACCGAAGTACAAACTATGTATAAGAACTACCAAACAGAGTTAGTATTCCTATCGGACGATATGAAGACTAAACGTGAGGAAGAGATTATTGCTAAAGAACAAGCAGCAAACGAATTGAAGCGTAAATATTTTGGTCCTGATGGTGAGTTGTATAAAAAACGCGAAAGCTTAATGAAGCCCATTCAGGATGAGATATACAATGCCGTTCAAGAGTTGTGCAATGAGAAAGGGTATCAGATGATTATTGACAAGTCCAGCGATATGAGTTTAATATATGCTTCGCCAAAGCTCGATGTTAGTGATGAACTGCTGAATAAACTTGGTTATTCGAAATAATTACGTATATTTGCCCTTCGAATTTTAACATAATAATTTAAATAATTCAAACAATAGAACTATGATTAAGAAAATTGCCCTTGGGGTATTGCTTTTTGCTCTTCCTTTTTTAGCAAATGCACAAGATTTAAAATTAGGCTATATCAATTCACAAGAGGTGATGATGTTGATGCCAGAAATTAATGATATTGAGAAACAGATGGCCGACTTCAATGCTCAGAATACAAAGTATATGCAAGATATGGAAGCTGAAATTCAAACAAAAATGGCAAAATACGAGTCGGAGCGTGAGAATTTGAGTGAGGCTATACGTAAAGTACAAGAAGAAGATTTGCAAGAGTTGTATCGTCGTTATCAAAATGCACAGCAAACCTTGTATGCTGAGATGCAAACAAAACAACAAAAACTTTTACAACCTGTACAAGACAAGCTTAAGAATGCTATTGATGCAGTAGGTAAGAAGAACAACTTCTACTTTATTTTTGATTTAGCTCAAGGTGGTATCGTCTACAAATCGGATAAAGCTACCGATGTAACAGCTTTGGTTAAGAAAGAACTTGGAATAATATAATTCCATTATATATTTATTTAAGAGGCTGCCTATGGTAGCCTCTTTTACTAATTTCTAATGAGTCATTTTTTTATGAAACGCATTTTTACTTTACTATTTACCATTTTTACCCTATTCACTTTGCAAGCGCAAGAGGTTACTTCGCTTCGTGTAGGTTATGTAAACCGTGAGGCCATTCTTCAACAAATGCCTCAAACTTCTGAATTAAAAGCTCAAATAAAAACTCAAAGAGAGTTGTTTGAGAAGGAGTATGAGATTATGCAGAATGAGTACAATTTGAAGGTGAAATCTTATATCGAGAATAATAAAGGTATGAGCGAACCTATAAAGTTGGCCCGTCAAGCCGAGATTACCGAATATGAAGAGCGATTGGCTCTCTATACCAAACGCTATCGTAAAGTTCTTGACGAGAAGTACGAGCGCGGTATGTCGGCCATAAATGCTCAGCTTTCGGCTGCAATCTCTACCGTTGCACAAAGAGAGGGTTGCAACATTGTCTTCGATAAAGAGACACCTCTCTATGTCGACTCTAATTGTGTGGACCTTACCAAAGGTGTGGAGCAAGAGTTGGGTATTTAAGCTCTAAAGATAAAAGGTTATGAAGATAGGTATTTTTGATTCCGGCTATGGTGGTTTAACCATAATGGAGCGCATACGTCACCGTCTTCCAGAATATGATTATATTTATTTGGGAGATAATGCCCGTTCGCCTTATGGTACCCGTTCTTTCGAAGTGGTGTATCACTACACGTTACAGTGTGTTGAACAACTCTTTGCTATGGATTGCCAATTGGTCATTTTGGCCTGTAATACCGCTTCGGCAAAAGCTCTGCGTAGCATTCAGCAAAAAGATTTGCCAAAGATAGCCCCTAATCGCCGCGTGTTGGGCGTTATTCGTCCAACGGTAGAGCAGGTAGGTCAACTCACTGAGAGCGGCTATATAGGCATCTTAGCTACCGATGGGACTATACAGTCCCATTCCTATCCCTTAGAGATAGCGAAACTTTTCCCAAACCTACATGTGGTTGGACAGGCATGCCCCATGTGGGTACCTCTGATAGAGAATAGAGAACATTTGAAACCTGGTGCCGACTACTTTGTGAAAGAGTATATGGATGCTCTCTTTACTAAAGAAGCACGTATAGATACCTTAATACTTGGCTGTACACACTATCCATTGTTGCTTCAAAAGATTAAGGAGTATGCTCCTGAAGGGGTAAAGATTATTACTCAAGGTGAGATAGTAGCAGAGAGTCTTGCCGACTATTTGCTTCGCCACCCAGAGCAAGAGGAGCAGTGTTCTAAAGGAGGTACAATCACTTTCTATACTACCGAGTGGGTAGAGAAGTTTAATAGTAATGCTTCTTTATTCTTGAATCAATCTATCGAAGCACACCATATTACAATAGAATAAATTTCAATTATATTCCTCATGAAACTGAATCTTAAAAACCCAATCGTCTTCTTTGATTTGGAGACCACCGGAACCAATGTCGCAACGGACCGTATTGTTGAGATTGCTTACCTAAAGATATATCCTAATGGTAATGAAGAGAGTAAATCGTTGCGTATAAACCCAGAGCGTCCCATACCTGCCGAGTGCACAGCAGTGCATGGTATTAGCGATGAGGATGTTAAAGATTGCCCAACATTTAAACAGGTAGCACAAACCTTAGCCAACGATATTGAGGGGTGTGATTTAGCCGGATATAACTCTAACCGTTTTGATATTCCATTATTGGCCGAAGAGCTAATGCGTGCCGATGTAGATATTGATTTGACAAAGCGTAAGTTTATAGATGTACAGGTGATATTCCATAAGATGGAACAGCGCACACTCTCTGCTGCCTATAAGTTCTACTGCGACTCGGACTTGATAGATGCCCATTCGGCATTGGCCGACACCCAAGCCACCTATGAGGTATTGAAGGCACAATTAGATCGTTATCCGGAGCTGGAGAACGATATGGAGATGCTCTCTAAATTTACCAACTATAATCGTAATGCCGACTTCGCTGGTCGGATAGTATATAACGATAAAGATGAGGAGGTATTTAACTTTGGCAAATATAAAGGTCAACGTGTGGCCGATGTATTCCAAAAAGATAGTGGATACTATGGCTGGATTATGCAAGGCGATTTTCCTCTATACACCAAGAAGGTGTGTACACGTATAAAATTAGGATCTAACAACCGTTAAACGGCTCCCCTATGGGACTATAGATATGCAAAAAGAGCTGCAAGAAATTTCTTGCAGCTCTTTTTTTGTATTATCTACTCTAGTTATTCTGTTTTATTTTTGCTCCAGAGGAGATATTCATCTCCAAGAATGTGGGTGTTCCGGTGTAGGTGAGTTTAGCTGCCGAGGCAATATTAACCTTTGCAGTATCGGCAATGTGGCATTTTACTGCTGCTCCCGATGTTAGGTTTACCTCTAACTTGTTGGCCGAAAGCTTTGCGGCATCGAGTGCCGATGCGGTGTTCCCTACCACAGTAAAATCTGCGATATTGCCGTTTAGCGATGCTTTAGAGGCGCTAGACATGTTTAGGAATCCTTTCTCGGCATTGACATTTGCCGATATCTTAGAGGCCGATTGTAGCGAAATAGAGAGCATTTGTGCAGCAATAGAACCTTTGAATATAGCAGCCGAGTTTCCCTCAATAAAGATGTCTCTGTAGTTTAATGAGTCGCACTGCAAGGCTGCAGCGCTATACATGCGTATGGTAAGGTCTGAATTACTTGTGATTGGACTGTCGATGATGGCACTTGCCGATGCCTCGAGAGTGAGGTTTGTTAATTGGGGCATAGTAACAAATACCTGTACTAATTTGCCTTTAGCGGTTCCTTTTGTTTTATTCCACTTAAGGTTTACACTTTGTCCGCGTTGGCTATATTCAATCTCATTAAGAATATCTTCGTTAGCAACAATTCGTACTTGTGGTGTTTTGTCTATTGAGATATAGATTTCTATTGGCCCTTCCACTTTAAGTGCAGTGAAGTGAGTAGGTGTCATAACACGCTCCGGTTTAACGCTACTACTTTTTTGAGCAATAGCAGTGATGCTTGTAGTCACTAATAGAATAGCGATAAGCATGATATGTTTATAGGTTGTTTCTATTTTCATTTGTTACAACTATAGGTTTATAATAAATATTGATTATTTCTCTGTTAGTTTAGTGCTTTCATTAATTGTTGCAATACTTGGAATGTGCGCTGAGGTGCTTCTTTCCAGAAGTCGAAATATTGCGCTGTATTGTCATGGTCGTTATTTGGTGTATCGCTCACTACGCGTATGCTGATAAAAGGTACTTGTTTAATGTAGCACACGTGTGCCATGGCGCAGCTCTCCATATCTACCGCTAATGCTTCAGGGAAGTGTTGAAGAATTTCTTGAAGCCTAATTTTGTCGGTAATGAATTGGTCGCCGGTACATATAAGTCCAAACTGCATATTCTCTGTTCTAATGGCTTTTAAAGTTTCCAGAAGTTGTTCATTTGCTTTAAACTTCAAAGGTAAACCTTGTACCTCTCCCCACGCTCCTTCTCCACACCATACGTCGTGGTAAACGCATTCTGTACCCACAACCACGTCGGCCACCTTAAGCATTTGTCCAACTCCTCCTGCAACACCACTGTTTATGATACAGTCAGGGGCATAGTTAGCTATGATTTCTGTTACTTGAATAGCAGCATTTACTTTCCCTATTCCACTCTTTGCCAACAATATTTTTTTATTGTGAAGTTCTCCCTCAATACAAGCATTATTTGCAATGTTATACTCACGTGTTCCTTTTAATAGGTGATGCACCAAGTCGAACTCAGACTGCATGGCCACTACAATAGCAATTTTATTCATCTCATTAATGGTTTAATAGTAAAACGTAGGGCAAAGATAGAATATTGTTAGTGAATAATGAAATATCCTTAGGTAGTAGATTTGAATTCGTAACATAGTGCAGCACATTAAGAGTTGAGAAAGGTTGTGATGCACTATTATCTATATTCTGCTTTAATGATGAAATAGTTTGATTCTATTTATATGGCATGAGTTTGATTTCTCACCCATTTTAATGAGACTCTGTGATATCAAAATTATTCGTTATTTTTGTAGCTGTTAAAGTTTATAATACCCTGTGGTTTTTCATTTAATGAACCGTAAGATATATTGTTTGTGTTTTTTATTTGTTCAGATTATATTCGCAAGTTATTTTTTAATATATCAAAAAGTTATGTATTGAGAGTTAGATGCTCTTTTTAGCTTTCACTATAGCTATTTTTCATTTCGAGTATTGTAATCTTTACTTTAGAGTTTTGAATAGATGTATAGGTACACTTTTTGAATTGTATCTGTTTTAAAGTTCTGTTTTTCAACCGTTGTTTTCTAATCTTGAGTATAAATATTTTAAATGATATGTAAGATGAAAAAAATTGTATCGTTATTATTGGTTTGTTCTTGTGCTGCTTTTATGATGGCTCAAAACATGGTTTATCCTATTTCTGAGCGTTCAAATTATAAATCGTCTATTGCTTATTACTTGCCAAAGTCGGAGGTAGAGGTCGTTATAAAGGCAGAGCGCACCATAGAGAAACCCGGTCCTTTTTACAAATATGCCGAGCGCTATTTGGGTTTGACCGATGTGATAGTTCGCGATCGTAATGTATGGCGTATTGTCGATGCCGATATTCATCAACGTGCCGTAGCCGATCCTTCTAAGGGTTATATCGTGGTTCAAGGTAATAAAGGCATTACTCCACTGCTCTATTTAAAACCCGATAAAGTGATTGAAGGGATAAATTTGCCAGCAGTGAACTTTACTCCCATGGCTACAGACTTGATGGTGATACCTTCAAAAAAGAGTCATGCCACTACCGATACTACCATTACTTTCGATATGAGTTTATTGGGCGAAGAGGCCTTGCAAGCGAACTCTATTCCGAAGATGGCAGAACTTGCAGCGAAACAGATTTACCGTATACGCGAAGCACGCAGTGCTTTCTTAACTGGCGAGGTAGAGCATCAACCAGATGGTGCTGCCTTAAAGCAGATTTTAGCGCATTTAGACACTCAAGAGAGTGAGTTGGTGGCATTATTTGCAGGAAAACGTGTGGCTATTCCTGCGCATAAGAGTTTCAGAGTGGCTGTAGATGGTGCAATGAGTAACTATATTGTGTGCCGTGTATCTACCCTTCAAGGTATTCTTCCTGGCGATGATTTATTAGGAAGCCCTATTTATTTGACTCTAAAACCAGAGTATGTTCAACCAGTAGTAGAAGAGGGTAAGCAAAAGAAAAAGGTGGAACCAACCGGTTATACTTTTAATACACCAGGGTATGCTTTGGTAACTGTTACCGACAATCAGAATCTTAATAAAGAGGTGATGTTGCCAATGCCTCAGTTTGGCATTGTTGAGTCGTTGCCAATGAGTTTATGTAACGATGCTAAGTTGCGTGTGGTATATAATAGCGCCACCGGACAGTTATTTAATTTGCAGTATTAGAAATTTGCGACTCTATAAGGTATTTGCTTTCGTGTTAAACTTATAGGTAGCTATTAGTTATAAAGGGAATAGATTTGAAATCTAATTATATAGATATTAAGAATGCGCGCGTTCACAACTTGAAACATGTGAGTGTGCGTATTCCTCGTAATCAGTTGGTGGTAATAACCGGCCTTTCCGGATCGGGGAAGTCATCATTAGCTTTTGACACCTTATATGCCGAAGGACAACGACGTTATGTGGAGAGTCTATCGAGCTATGTACGTCAGTTTTTAGGACGTATGGAGAAACCAGAGGTAGATTCTATAAAAGGGATACCACCTGCTATAGCGATAGAACAGAAGGTAATAAGTAATAATCCACGTTCTACGGTAGGTACCACTACCGAAATTTATGAGTATTTGAAGTTGCTCTATGCCCGTATAGGGCGTACCTATTCCCCGGTAACGGGCGAAGAGGTTAAAAAACATAGTATTGATGATGTTATAAACTATATTATGTCTTTACGAGAGGGCACAAATGTTTTTCTTCTTACACCGATACGTATTTATGCCGACCGTTTACCAGAGCAACAATTAGAGCTTTTGCGTCAGCAAGGATTTAGTAGATTAGAGTTACATGGTCAATTTTATCGTATCCCCGACCTGTTAGAACGTAAAGATTTGCCTCAAATTATTGATCTGTTGCGTTTGGTGATAGACCGTTTTCCGGTTCAATATACCGATGAGTTGCGTAATCGCTTAGCCGACTCTGTACAGACAGCCTTCTATGAAGGCAATAATGTGTGCGAAGTAGCGGTAGAACGTGAAGATGGGTTAGATCGTCGGTTGTTCTCTAAAGCTTTTGAGGCAGACGGTATCTCGTTTGAGGAGCCGTCGGAGAAACTCTTTAGCTTTAATAATCCTTTAGGAGCATGTCCAAAGTGCGAAGGGTATGGTAAAGTGGTTGGTATAGACCCCGATTTGGTAATACCCGATAAATCACTCTCCATTTATGACGACGCTGTGGTGTGTTGGCGAGGGGAGGTGATGAGTGGCTTTAAGCGCCAACTCATATATAATGCCGATAAATTTAATTTCCCTATCCATACACCCTATTATAAGCTAACACCAGAGCAACAGGCTTTGGTATGGAGTGGTAACCGCTATTTTGAAGGGTTGAATCAATTCTTTAAATCGCTTGAAGAACAGTTGTATAAGATTCAATACCGTGTTATGTTGGCAAGATTCCGTGGTAAAACAATTTGTCCGGAATGTCATGGCACCCGTTTGCGCCATGAAGCACAATGGGTAAAGATAAATGGCAAACCCATTACCGACTTAGTGATGATGCCAGTGGTTGATTTGCAGCGTTATTTTGTAGAACTGCCAACTCATTTAACAGAACACGAAGGGCAAATAGCTCAACGTTTATTGCAAGAGATAAATAGTCGCTTGCAGTTTTTAGTCGATGTTGGTTTAGGATATCTTACTTTAAATAGGGCCTCTAATAGTCTATCGGGTGGCGAGAGTCAACGTATAAACTTGGCCACCTCTCTGGGTAGTGCTCTTGTGGGGTCACTCTATATATTAGATGAACCAAGTATTGGTTTGCACCCCCGCGACACCGAGAAACTTATTGGCGTGCTCAAACGTCTACGCGATCTAGGCAATACTGTGGTCATAGTGGAACATGACGAAGCAATTATGCGAGAGGCCGATTACCTCATTGATATAGGTCCTGATGCAGGCCGATTAGGAGGAGAGGTAGTATTAGCCTCGGCAGTGTCGGAATTATCTCCTACTTTAAGCGACCGTAGCTTTACATTGAAATATCTTTTCAATGAATTAGAGATCCCAATGCCTAAAGTGAGGCGTAAGTTTCAGAACTATATTGAGATTAAAGGTGCTGCCGAGAATAATTTACAACATATAGATGTGAAATTTCCTTTGCAGGTAATGACTGTGGTGACAGGAGTGAGTGGTAGTGGAAAGTCATCGTTAGTGCGCGATGTGTTATACCATGCTCTGAAGCGTAAACTTACTGGGCAGAGTGATAAGAAACCTGCCTACGGGGAGTTGTCGGGTAGTGTGCAGTTGGTGAACGATGTGGTGATGGTAGATCAGAATCCCATAGGAAAATCGTCGCGCTCTAATCCGGTAACTTATTTGAAAGCTTTCGACGAGATACGTAAACTCATGGCCGAGCAACCCCTCTCAAAGCAGATGGGGTTCACTGCAGCGCACTTCTCTTTTAATGTTGATGGCGGACGTTGTGCAGAATGTAAAGGCGAAGGTACTGTAACTGTACCTATGCAATTTATGGCCGATTTGGTATTGCCTTGTGAGGTGTGTCATGGGACGCGTTTTAAATCGGATGTTCTAGAGGTGAAATACCGTGGTAAGAATATTCATGATATTCTGGAGATGACTATAAATCAGGCAATAGCTTTTTTTGCCGAAGGAAAGGGAAGTGCCGAGAAGCGTATTATTAAACGTCTGCAACCATTGGTTGATGTTGGTATTGGTTATTTGCAGATGGGGCAATCGTCGGCAACACTCTCGGGTGGTGAGAGCCAGAGGGTGAAATTGGCCTCTTTCTTAACACAAGATAGTACCGAACGGGTACTGTTTATATTTGATGAACCCACTACGGGGTTACATATGCACGATATCAATACACTATTGAAAGCCTTTAATGCATTATTAGAGAAGGGACATTCTCTTATTGTGATTGAGCATAATCCGGAGATGATGAAGTGTGCCGATTATATTATAGACTTAGGTCCAGGTGGCGGTAATGAGGGAGGACGTTTAGTTTGTGCCGGAACCCCTGAAGAGGTAATGAAAGTGAAGGATTCGTTTACTGCTGAATATTTAGCTCCTTATTTAGGTAAGAGATAGCTTTGTTGGTTATATCGACCTTACCATAATAATATTTATTAATAGTTCAATTGAACAAATCTTTTTAATATTAGAAAATATGAATGCGTACAGAAATATTCTGTACGCATTTTTTTATATCTCTTTCTAATGTATAGTGTTATATTGTTAGTCTCTATGTTTAATTATTTATTGGCTATAATATGATCGTTATTAAGCTTAAATTATACGTAAAAGGACATTTTTATAAATATTGCATATAAAATATGTTAAATATTGATTATATATAAAATATTTTTATATTTTTGCAAGCGAAATAAATATATAATAACAAATTAGCATTGTTTATTACAATTTATTTAATGTTCTTTTTAATCGGTAAATTTCTGAATAGAGCAAATAATTGCTTTTTTAATCTAAACATTATGTCAATAACAAAAGAAAAGGCTTTCAATGCAAAAAGCGCATTGTTTGTTATTGTTGACGAATTAACTCAACAAACAAAAAAACTACTTCAACGCGATTTATGCGTAGTATTTATTATTCTTTCTTCATTAGTATCGGTGTCACTGTCTGCACAATTGTCGGATGGTGCCATAGTAGTTATACGTAGTGGCAATAACTATTTGGCAAATAATTATGGTAACATTTCAGTTCAAACTTTATCAGAACTAAATGATAAAGCTTTATGGTATGTTGAAGGTAGTAATAATAGTTATAGTTTCAGGAATGTAAATAGTGGAACCTATTTAAGTCATTCAAACTATTCTTATTTATCTTTTGGGAATTCTCCTTCTTTATGGAATACCTCAGGAAATGGATTGCAAATTAAAGACGATAGCAATACTTCTTATTATATAAATTATGTAAGTAATACATTTAGTTTAGGCAGTTCATTTGTTCCATTTACTTTTGAAGAGACAGAGGTTACTTTTGAAATGCGTCAAAACCCTTGGCTTTTAAGTCAAATGGGTGGTGACTTATGTATCGTCTTTGTTTCGCAAGCAGCGTTGAATGATAAAATAATACCTTTATCTTATTCTTTTACTTCTAGTAGTAATTTCTTTAATTCGTATGGTGGTGTTTCAGTTGATTCAACTATATGTCGTTATATTGCTCCCAACGATGGTTTTCCTAAAAATGCAACTCTTACTTTTACCAATAATTTAGGAATGACCTATGAAGGTACTGTTCAACAGGCGGCCATTTCATATCAACATCAGAAAGGTCTCTCAGGTCGTTCAATGTTACCAAATGGTATGCAGGGTGTGCATACAGAACGCATTATTATTTATATGCCATTGGGTGGAACCAAAGCATTGAATTTATTTGAAACTTCTTTTAGTTTTTCCAGATGGTATCAATATGATACCGATGAGACTATAAGTGTTGGTTCTATTAGTACAAGTGGAGTTGCTTTATTAGGTAATAAAGGTATCAAAACTAATACTGGTAATACTAACTATACTGCACCTTCTTCAATGCCTACGGGGAAAAATATTAATAATGACGTTATTGCAGAAATAGCTTGCGACCTATCAAACTACAATGATTATGTTTATGTTTCTAGTAATATAACTGTAGAACCAACTTTATCTCAACGTTTAATATATGAGATACGTCCTGCCCAACAGATGATAGATAAGTTAGCTCCCTATAATGGATCGGCAGGAGATGTAAATAGTAGTTATCTGGAAGAGTACCATATTATAGCACCGATTAAAGATAATGTACCTATAGGTCCAAAATATAAATACATAGGTGATGATAGTACTTACTATATGCCTGATTCAGTGCTTCCTTCTTCTGCTCAGTGGTATAAAAATGGTTCTCCTATAACTGTTCGTGCGTTTAATAATCGTGTTTATAA
>CAMTOX010000020.1 GCA_947074225.1 uncultured bacterium | reverse complement strand
ACCGACTCTTTTTCGTGGTCTATTATTCAATTCTGTTTCAACCATCTGTATATAATGTAGATATCACTTCAAAACTGTGCCATATTTCAACTCAACTTAGTACCACTTATGTCATTAGTAATAAGACTCAAATAGATATAATTTAAATAGCTATATAGTATTGTTAGAAAGTAGTAATTCTCAACTGGCCTACTTTTCAATTGAAATGGTGGCGCATTTGAGAATTAATATCTACATCTGTTCATATTAATCCTCCTTTTTCTTTCAATAGAGATCCATATTGTTTTAAACAATGGTAATAACGATACTTCATTAATCATAACTATAACTTGTTTTGCAAATTAATACATGTTTAAATTATTTTTACAAATATACAATTAAAAAATTATAAACCGAAAAAGAATATCGAACGATGCAAATAAAAACTATTGAAATTAAGTCTATATAATTTCAATAGAAATTATCAACTCAAACACCACTTAAACAAGGACTTTGTAGGCACTTCGCTCGGACCTCGCTCGGAGGCCTATATGCGAGCAAGGTGCGAGCAAGGTGCATGGCAGGTGCCTGTTTAGCGTCTATGTGACTGAGTAGGGAATAGCAAAAATATGAATTATAAATAGAGCTAATAGATTGAAAAATGCATCTCTTTCATTAATAGAATAGCCCTTTGTGCATGTTTATTGTTGAAATATTTCTGTTTTGTCTTCTTTTTCGATAAAAATTTTTACCTTCGCAACTATTGAAGAATTTCTATAATTTTTCACTAATGACGCTTTTGTATTATCTATAATCACGATATATATGCAAAGTTTTGATAAAATAATAGGGATGATATCCGATTGGGTATGGAGTCCGGTGTTTATAGGTATTTGCTTATTAGCAGGCCTTTTATTCTCTATACTGACTCGCTTTGTGCAAGTGCGCAAGTTTGGCACTATGATAAAGCTACTCTTTGGGGGTGGTGGAAAACATAAAACAGGTATATCGTCCTTCCAAGCATTTGCCATGGCACTATCCGGGCGTGTTGGAACGGGTAATATTGTGGGAGTTGCCACAGCCATTGCCTATGGCGGACCAGGAGCAGTGGTGTGGATGTGGATTATTGCTTTTATAGGTGCCGGAACAGCATTTATTGAGGCTACATTGGCACAAATATATAAAGTAAAGAAGGGCGACCAGTACCGAGGAGGCCCGGCATTCTATATCGATAAGGGATTAAATTGTAAATGGTTGGCATGGCTCTTTGCCTTCTGCAGCTTAGTAGCCTGCGGACTACTCATGCCCGGAGTGCAGAGCAATGGCGTGGCTATGGCTTTTGAAGAGAGCTTTGGAATAGCTCCTTGGATTAGCGGCTTAGTATTAGTAGTGCTCTTAGGGCTAGTAATTATTGGAGGAGTAAAACGTATTGCTAAAGTAGCGCAGGTAATAGCTCCGCTAATGGCAGTGGTTTACCTGATAGTAGCCATTATAGTAATTATAATCCATTACGAAACTGTACCGGGTGCCTTCATGTCGATGCTGCAGAGTGCTGTGGGAACCCACCCCATGTTTGGAGGTTTGCTGGGCTATGCTATTATGTGGGGAGTGAAGCGTGGTGTCTACTCCAACGAAGCCGGTCAAGGCTCTGGGGCCATCGTGGCTGCAGCAGCGAAGGTGAGTCACCCTGTAAAACAGGGACTCATTCAAGCCTTCTCGGTCTATATAGATACTCTATTAGTATGCTCGGCCACAGCATTGATTATACTTGCCTCGGGAACCTACAACATCTACCAGCCAGACGGTACCCTATTCTTAGAACAAGCACCTCATTTGGCCGACCGTTATGTAACCTATACCCAAGCAGCCGTAGATAGTGCCTTCCCGGGTTTTGGGAATATCTTCATCTCATTCTCATTATTATTCTTTGTTTTCACCACTATCATGGCTTACTATTATTATGCAGAAACAGGCATAGCCTATATGTTCCCAAAACATCATGGAGAGCGTATTGCCACATGGATATTACGTTTATGTCTCTTAGCAACGGTGTTTTATGGAAGTATTAAACAAGCTATGGTAGCATGGCAATTAGGAGATATTGGTGTGGGAATAATGGCATGGATAAATATCATTGCCATATTAATACTCTTCCCTAAAGCCATTAAAACATTAAGAAGTTATGAGAAACAGGTTAAAGAGGGAAAAGAACCTATATTCGATCCGAAAGCATTAGGCATTAAAGGAGCCGATTTCTGGGAGGAGAAACTTGAAAACGACAAAAGCAATAGTCAAATCACTTCAAAACCGTTAGAAAATAATGAGTCGCCATAGTGGCATTTAATGAACTTATATGCAATTTATTAGAGATAATGGGCATTAAGTATTTTACTATTAAATGTAAATTTATTTGACTAAAAATTTAATTTGGCTGATTCTTTGCAGTAGAGACAGCGCATTATATTAATAATATAAGCGTGCGTTTTGTTATCGGATAAAACGCAGATTTTTTTAGCCCAATAACGTTCTCACGTTAGACGTTTAACACAAAGAAATAATCACATACCTATAAACACAGTTTTAATATCAAAGAGTTATGGAATATAATCGAATAAAAAAGAATCTCTTTGGCGCATCGCATAAAACTTGGGTGCAATTGGTGCGTAACGGGGTGGTAGGGTTGGTAGCCCTGGGTGCCGACTTGTTAGTGCTTTATGTATTGGTGCAATTTGGCGAAGTACAAAAGGTGGTAGCATCGGTTATTGCCTCCTTAATTGCCGGTATTCTAAGTTACATTCTTAGTACGCATTGGGTATTTGACCAACGAAAATTTAAAAATATCGGTGTTGAGTTTCTGTTGTTCACCTTAATAGGGGCATTTGGTTTAGGATTAAATGCTTTAATTTATTGGGTATTTTACCATTTTGTAGGAGTCCACTATATTGTAGCTAAAATTATTTCGTGCAGTATTGTGTTCCTTACCAACTTCTTCTTACGTAAATATATTATATTCTTCAAAAAACATGAAGAGAGCAGTCAGGAGTTAGACATGACACCTGAGAAGGAGTTGGTGTCATGATAACTATTGACTGATAATTGCCAATAAGAGATGAAATAACAGAAATCCCCAATCGGAGCAGACGCCGTTGGGGATTTTCTTTTGTCTTATCTTGTAAAGAACTATTTGAGAATTCCTAATATAGTCCTTATAAGTTTACCGTTAAATGGCCATGAAGAAAAACTCTAATGTATCATGACCTTATAGGTTACGCATTGTTCATTGGGATAAATAGCTTTAAGCATATATATTCCTGGCAATAGAGCTATTTGCAAAGTGCTAGCTTGAATCAACTTATTTACAACTACTTTACCTTGCAAATCTATTAGAGCAATATGCGTTCCTGGCTGTGCCTCAGTAATAACAAGTTGCTTATTGGCGCAATGCCATTGCAATGTATTTTGTTGCACGGGTTTCTCTTGTGAAGGCAAGTAATTTAAATGAGCATCCATCCAGATAAAACGTGCCTCAACATAGGTGCGCAGGGCATTTACTTCGGCAGCAAAAGAGCCTAATGCGCGTGGGTTTTGATGCACATAGCTATTCAGAATATCCCAGCGTTCAAAGTTTAGCTGTTGCGATTGATTAATCTCTTGAGTGAGTGAATCTATAAATGCCAACACCCGTTGTGGAGTTAGACGGCCCGATGAACGAGCGTCGGCCCAAATTGTTTTACGTTGCTGTACCATATAAGGATCGGTCATCACACGATTCACAAATGGAATGACACCATTGGCCGTAGAGCCTTTGGTTTTATAGAGAAAGTCGTTCAACTGATTGATTGGATAAGTACGGTTATCGTTGTCGAAACCAAGATCCACATCCCACACTGGTCCGGTGTAGAAGAGAGGGTCATTACGTCTTTTATAGAGGTTCATGCTCCAGTAGGTATCTGTATTCCCCGCCAATTCATTAACTAACTGATATTTCAAGAAGGTCTCACTCTCCAAATGCGCACGGTGCCCTGTCAGAGCATTCTGATAGCTTGCACTATAGGCTACATCGACCAATTGATTCATAGCATTGGTAAGATAAGCATATTGTTCTGGCACAATAGCATCGGCCTTAGGGGATTTCACTGTAACCGGAATTCCATTTCTATTGGTAATAAAGTAAAGATCTTCGTCGTAGGCATAGGCATCCCACTCCACGAAATAACCTCCTGAGAGTTCTGGCAACTGCACATCGGTGGCCGCCATCTTCTCCACCTCTACCCTATTCTTTCCCACCTCTTTCTGGTCGGTAAGTTGGTAAGTGCCCACATATTCGCCATTAAGCACTACATCGACCAATCGCGACTGCACTGTATAAGGCATTTGAAGAGCCTCACTAAAGTGATAGGCCACTAAGTTACGCATTAGGGTTTTATCGCCATAGGTATTAATCAGAGTCCAATCTTTGGCACTGGCAGGCATATCTAAGAGTGTTGATTTGGTATTGAGTTTAAATTTATAAGGCTTTTTGGGGAAGTTCCAACTAGCATTACCACGACCGCGAATAGAGATAGAGTCGGTAAAAAATTTAGTTCCTTGGTTAGAGACTATGGTAATACGCGCCGCTACATAGTTTTCACGTGAGTTTATCTCTTCATTATTAGTGGTCTGAATATTTAACGTAGGCAAATTGGTAAGTTGTGGATATTGTGTGGCACTCCCTGCTCCGGCATAGCCATAGAAGGCAAGCTCTGCCACATTGCAACGCACATTAGAGGGGGTAACATAGCGCACATAACGAAACGCTTGCGAACATTGGAGAGCAAAAGTGGTCATCTTATTCTCGGCCAAAGCAGAAGGGACTATGGTGAGTGCTATGGCATCTGAGAAGTCGGCACGGTTGGCCCCTTGAATCACTGCCAATTTAACTCGCTGTGGCCACCCTTGACGAGGAGCTATCTCTACTGAGGTTATTACATGGGGAGTGCCAAGATCTAAACCTACATAGGTATATGAGCGGTTGTAAGAGGCATAGTAAGTGGCATAATCGCCATCGAAAACATGCGATGGCTGGTGCTCTGTATAGGAGATAGTACCGCTATTATAGTCGACAGATGGACTTCCGATAGGAGTCCCGATAAGTTTTGTAGGCGTTTGAGCAACTACAAAGCTGGCTACTGAAAGCAGTAATAGAATAAGAAAAGATTGCTTCATGATATTAACAGATGACGATTAAGAATAAAAAAATAGACCCTTGCAATAAGAGTCTATTGAGTATGGTATGTTTAAAAAATCTATTCTAACTCTTTAGGGTCGAAAATATAGAGCGGCGAAGGCAGGATACGTTCCAAAGGAATTAGAAGTTTTGGTTCTACTCCTTTCTCTTGAAGTGCCTCTATAACGGTATCGTATGCTAGCTCGGGGGTGTTATTCTCCTGAGAGAGGTGGCATAAGAAGACATGTGTTAGCTTGTCGTGCCAATTGTCGGCAAGGAATTTAGCGGTATGTTCGTTGCTTAAATGTCCGGTGTGACTACGTACACGCTGTTTTAACGGATAGGGATAGGGACCTTTAACGAGCATATTCTCATCGTAATTGGCCTCAATGACTAAGTAGTTAGCCTTGACAATATGGTCGGCAGCCTCCTTACCAATAAAGCCTAAATCGGTAGCAATTACAAAGCGTTGTTCCCCATAAATAAAAGAGTAACCCACACAATCTGTAGCATCGTGACTTACAGGAAAGGATTGAATAGAGAAATCGCGAATGGTAAGGTGCTCACCTTTCTTGAAGAACTTAGAGCTCGACACCAACTTCTCTGTTACTCTGTAGTTACGATTTATGCCAGCATGCATCTCGGCAGTGGCATAAACGGGTATGTGATACTTCTCGCCAAGTACTCCCACCGACTTAATATGGTCGGTATGGTCGTGAGTGATGAAGATGCCCCAAATATTCTCGAACGATAGTCCGTGTTCTTTGAGTTCACGTTTCACTGTACGGACTCCCACACCAGCATCAATAAGGAATCCATACTCCCCGGTGCCGATATAATAGCAGTTACCACTGCTACCGCTGCCCATACTGAAAAAACGTAATTTTTGCATAACACTCCTCTTAAAGATTGCAAAGATACAAAAAAAACGTAGACCACAAAGGGATAAAGAAATAACTATTGTGGAGGAAACTCAAAAAAGAGAGGAAAGAAAATCATAAATAAATAATAACTATTCTTGAGAAATACACCCAGCATAAAGTATAATAAAAAAAGTACTGTTGCAGAAGAGTCCTATGGTATAGTGACTCTTGCTGCAACAGTAGCAATAAAGGTTTAAAAGCTAGTATTCTGATTCTCGATACTTTTTCATAAAATACATGTAATTGAGTAACTCTATTCTAAACAAAATAAAAAAGGCAAACAACAATAGTATCATTGTTAGTAACAAATAAACCTCTATCTGTGAATCCTCCAGCCTAATATTCCAAATAACTAGGCTCTATTCTTTTGGTTTCTCGTACGCTGTTTATAAAGTATGAAAGCATAGGCAAATGCCATGAGCACGAGTATAGATATGGCAATGCGACTATCGTCCAGCGGCACTGGTTCATCGCCCAAATTACCTGTTCCCGATCCCGAGCCACCCCCGGGAGGAGCTTTCATAATCTCATCGTTACCACTAAAAGTAACACCGCTTATATTAGTTGGAGTAGTATTAAAAACCGACTGTTGTGAAAAAGTTATGGGTGCACCAGAGAATGGTTCTCCCATCTCTCCCTCGGCACATATTGGTACTAATAAGAATAATATAAGAATAATATATGATATTTGTTTCATAGTGTTTTTTTTGTTTAGAAAACTCGTACTTTAGCTTATTTTACCACCACTTTTTTATTAAATGCCTTACCATTTCCAGTGCGCACAGTTACCATATAAACTCCCGACGGAAGATTACTAAATTCAAGGTGAGTAGCATTAACCGTTTGGAAGTCTAAAAGTTGTCCGGCAGCATTATATAATGAAGCATTGGCAATTAAATCACCTCCTTCAATCCACAACTGCACCACTCCACCTGTAGGGTTCATAGCTTTTAATAGTTCAGAGCTTTGAGCCGTAACATTACCTGTGGGTGCCTCTTGAGCATAATGCATAAGCAACACAAAACGCGTAGCCTCATCACTGCTACCGGTTTGGAATGACAATACCGACTGGCGATTATCTAACAAATAGGTAGTTTCTGTTAACGCATCGTATAGGTAGGTTGTATCGGCAATAGCTCCCAACTCATTAAAGGTAAAAGTGGTATTCCCTGCCGAAGCAGTATAGAATAGCTTAACACTATCTGGGCGGTAAAGGTTATTTACCGCAACCGGGTAACTCTCTGCCATAGTAGCTAAGCACATCATATCTTGATAGTAGGCATCAACAAGCAGTGCATCTTCTTTAGCACGATATCCATTACTAGCTCCTTGACACGAGTAAAGCAGTGTATTTACCGCATAACCATTGTTGGCAGCAATAATGGTAGCCACAGTGTTCACTTCATTAGCACTCTTCTGCGCAGGAGCCGGTGAAACCACCAACGGTAAGTTTGCATGGAACATGCTAGCTGTGAATTTATAGAAGAGTGTCGAGCAATCGTCGGTCTTGGCATACGTATCTTCATCACTACCTGAAGTTCCTGAAATTTGTTGGGTAAGAGTGAAACGTTCAGAACTTGCAAAACCATTATTGCTTGTAATGTCAGTATTTAGATGGGATACCATAGCTTTTAAATTATCCTCATTTCTCCATGTATTAGTTGCTCCAGTAGTCCATTTAAGCCTAAATGGAGTCTCGCGACTCTTGTATGAATAGAGATAATAATTATTAGTTATAGAACTACTATTATGTACCAACTGTCCTCCAGATATGGTAAGAAAATAGTCACTACCATCTTTTGTAATTTGCCCAATAACAGAAACATCTGGTGAACTTGGATGAATACCAGAAATAGTCACCATATTATAGGTACCTACAACACTTCTAATCGTTACCGTTACAGAGACATCATTATTAGGACAGTCTGAAGCCTTTTTTTCAGCTGTGACATAGGTATAACTGCCTAAGCCATCTTCGTGAATAAAATGTTCTTCGCCTGTAGTATATTTTTTAGAAGCAGAGATATTCTGAAAACAGAAGAACATGATGGGGTAAGAAGTATTATTACTTCGATAACCTGAAGGGGTTTGATTATCAAAAAGAGCAAAAGGATTTGTACTTGTAATGGTAAATTCTTTGGTGTTCTCGTTATAATTATAGTTGAAAACGATATTAGCACCAAGATTTGTTGGATATTTCGATCTTCTTGTAGATCTGTATTCTATATAATTACTTGACCATTCAAAAGATGCATCACTAGCACCATAAAGATTTAAAGTCACATCGCTAGAGCAACTCCAAGAAGATGAACCAATAAAAGATGCAGGAGTAGCATTGTCTATAGTTATGGTCTGTGCTATTGGATCTATAGTACCTATTACATTCACTTGACCAACCAATCCTCCAATTCGTACCTTATAAGGATCTTCAGTAGCAGTAATAGAAAGAGGTGCTTTATATAGACTTTCACCTTGACTTGTTGCATAACCTGATATATATGAAGAGTTAGAATAAGTAACCCATTCTTTCCACCATAATGCTCCTTCTTCAATTTGGTAATTAACCACTGCCATATTAAAGAATGCATTCTCATAATACCCTAATAGTTTTGGTTCTATACATGCCAAAGCAGGGCTACCTCCCATAACACGGAAAGCAGTAGTGGGCTCAATATAGCGCAAAGAGTCGTTTAAAGAGATATTTACAGAAGGAGAAGTAGCAGGTAAATCACCTTCCGTAATAGCACCCGTAATCTTAAACAATTGGCTTTGTGTCTTATTGTAATAGAGCACCACTTCACTTCCATCGCTTTGTTTTGAAGAGACATGACGGTAAATAAATGGTGTTACAGTACCATTTTTATTTAAGAAATCTACCACATCTAAATAAGCAAAGGCAGGATTACCAATTACAAACATAGAAGACAACTCCTCTGTTGTTTGCTCTCTTTTTTCTAGGAACTCTAAAACACCATAAGTATGATCGTCCGTTTCATATGCAAACTTTCCAGTAGCACTACTACGTGTTACCTGCTCAGTACGGTCGGCCATATTGCCATTATTATAGAAGTAGTTATAGGCAGTATCCGAAGCTGGTAAATGGAATACACTAAAAGAATCCACTTCATTATCTATCCACACATCAAAACCTTGCGAAATGCCATAGACATAATTCAACGCATTATATGGTTCCGACCATTCTGTTTCGAATATTGGTTCACCATCAATAACCGGTACTAGTTTAGAGAATATTCTTTGGTAGGTAGAGCCAGGATAAATACGGTTTGCTGCTGTTACACCATTACCTGCAAAAACATTGTTATAAGCCGAAGCAGTATATGGATAGGCCGATGGATCTAAATATCCACCTCCTTGTTTATGGGTATAGAAGTCGCCCGACACCACTTCCTGAATAGGCATACTTACACGTACCCAGCGGTCGTTACGAACTTTCACCTCGCAATAGAGTGCACTATAGGTTAAACGGAATGAACCGCCTAAACGTCCACCTGCGGCAATAAAGATATTGTTACAAACAGCATTTGTAGTATTAGTAAGTTCCGGATACATACTCAACCCTCCAGGTATTTCCACATCCTCTCCAAGAATAGGTATAGTACCTTTAGACCAGTTGACGCTATTATTCCAAGCATCAGAAAGACCCAACCAAGTATTACGTACTGAAAGGTCATTATTCGCTTTAACTACCAATCTATAACTCTCGTTATAATTACCATCTGATAGTGTTAAAGTTGCAGTAGCACTATCGCCCGACACAGTAAATATAGAGAGTGAGTTGCGCACGTCAAGAGGCAAATCAACTTCAATGGCATCGGATACAAATTGAGTTAAATTAATAGTATTTGGAACATTAATGGTTAAGGTTTTCGTTGCAAGATTGCAAGTCGAAGCATAAGTACCTATCCTAACATTTGGTTTTGGCAATGCCAATGTATATCCTGGTACTAAGGTCGACAAATCGTACGAATTAAAACGCATGCAATATCCCTCATTACCGTCGCTCTCATTGAAATTATCCTCCCAATAGATACCTATTCTTCCATCAGGCTGCACACACAATGTAGAGTAAGCACCATAGTTCGGGGTTATAACATAAGAAGTTGTACTCCAACCGGTAATTGCACTATATCCATCTTCAAGAACTTTATAATAGAGACAAATATTTTTCCTATCACTATCAATGGGCAAAGTTTGTAACAACAAGTTCACCTCTCTTCCAGAGGTATGGCGCGCCTTTACTTTTAATATTTCACCATTACAAGAAGCCGAACCACCGAAATTATACTCTTGGGCCCCAGTCCAATTACCGGCACCAGTATTAATATCCGTATAGACATAACGGTTATAGTAACGACCGCCACCTTTACGACTACTCAACAGTACCGAACCATCGGGCAACTCCTCTACTTTAGCTTCATCGCCTAAATAGATTGGAGAGGCATTGCTATTTTGATTTAAGCGATGCCAAGTCGTCCCAAAGTCGTCCGAATAGAGCACCTCGTTACCATATTTATTAAGGTTTCCTATTACAAATCCATTACGAGCTAATAGAGCAGTATAGATTCTATAGTGTGTGCCCACCTTTATGGTGCGCGATTGGCAAATACGTCCCGAAGCAAAGAATAGACTTTCCCAGTTAGAGTTAAAGCCATAAATAGTACTGGTAATATTTTGAGGTGTGCTCCAGGTTTGTCCATTATCCGAGCTTCTAAAAGAGTGTACACTTACTTTACCTAATTGATATTGATTACTTCCCGTTGCTGCTAATATCAACACATCGCCACTTTCGCAATCAGCCACAATAGCCGGATCACAACAACCGGTAGTAGAATTAGTAATAGAGCTTGAAATATTAGCATCGGGTCCCCAATTAGCACCATTATCAATACTGCGTCGCACAAACATATCTATTTGGTGGTTACCTAAATCCTTATTGTTATTATAATTCATATCGGTCACCATAATAATAGAGCCATCATTAGCAGTGGCTAACGCAGGAATACGATAATAATGTCCTTGTGCATTTGGAGAGATGTAAAGAGTAGTTGGTGTTTGTGTTGTTTGGGCATGTACAACGACACACAGAATCAAACTACAGAGTAGAAACTGTAAGTGCTTCATAATTTTTCTTGTTTAGGTTAACTATATTACAACAAATCAACTCACCTATAAAATAGGCGTTATAACATACTATTAAAAGAAATCAATATTAAAAGAAATAATTGGGAAAAAACATACGAAGAATTGGTATAGCTCATAAGCTACAGATTCGTAGACATACGTAAAGTTTGAATTGTTAGCTGGTCCCTATTGTAAAGAGTCTCTTGTTGATTTAATTAATATGCTCAGTTGAAATTATTTAAATTTTACAAAACTGAAATCGCTGCAAATTTAACAAATATTTTGCAATTAACCAAATATATATCTATTTTTTTAAGTGTTAAATTTGAAAACAAAAGCAAAGACACTGACAATCAGACATTAAATTTACTTTAAATAAAGTTCTACATCAGATCGGAAGAGCGTCGTGTAGGGAAAGAGTGTAGGCTATAGTGTA
>CAMTOX010000019.1 GCA_947074225.1 uncultured bacterium | reverse complement strand
TTTCCCTACGGTTTACATTTCTTGCGTAGTAGCCACAACTTGACACGGTTGCGTTCCTTTGTCGATCATTACTGTTACTTTACCGTATACAGAAGGCACCTCTATGGCCCCGCAAGGTAGGGCTTGTGGCACACTTAAAAGCAAATTGTATATAAGATTATTATGATCTCTAATAAGTTGTGGGTGTGGTTCTTCTTCAATCACGATTAATAAATCGCCATTTACACCGCCATGTCTTGCCGCATTACCCTTACCTTGCATAGAGAGTTGCATTCCTTCTGCTACACCAGCCGGTATGTTAAATGTGATTACCTCTTCTTGTTTAGTCACCCCTTCGCCGTTACAGTAAGTACACTTTTCGGTGATAATTTTGCCATCGCCATGACAAGTTGGACATGGTGCTTGAGTTTGCATATTGCCTAATATGGTGCGTTGCATTTGTGTAACGAAACCAGATCCATGACAAGTCTGACAAGTTGTGGTATGACCATCTTTACCACCTGTTCCATTACAATGTGTACAACTTACAAACTTATTGACTTTAATTTTCTTTTCAACTCCAGTAGCAATATCTTTGAGTGAAAGTTTTACGCGTACTCTAAGGTCAGAGCCTTTGCGTACTCTTTGTCCTCTACTGCTACGTCCACCTCCAAATCCGCTGCTAAATCCGCCAAAGTGTCCGCCGAAAATATCTCCAAATTGTTCAAAGATGTCGTCCATGTTCATTCCGCCTCCGCCGAAGCCTCCGCCTCCGCCAAAGCCTCCAGCACCGCTCATGCCTTCATGTCCGAACTGATCGTATCGTGCGCGTTTCTGTTCATCGCTCAATACCTCATAAGCCTCGGCAGCAGCTTTAAATTTCTCTTCTGCTTCCTTGTCGTCTGGGTTCTTATCCGGGTGATATTTTATGGCCTGTTTTCGATAGGCTTTTTTAATCTCCTCGGCTGTAGCTGTTTTACTAACACCCAATATCTCGTAGTAATCTCGTTTTGCCATTATGCTAAACTATATATTTGTTTCTTTGATAAATTTAGAAATGTTCAATGTATATGCCATACATTATTCAGTGCAAGTTGATAATCTATATAGATATACAACTTCAATGGTAATATTATGTTTATTGTCCTACAACAACTTTAGAATGACGAATAACTTTGTCGTTCATTTTGTATCCTTTTGTTGTGCAATCAATAATTTTATCCTTCATCTCAGGAGTTGGGGCCGGTATAGTGGTAATTGCTTCGTGATACTCTGTGTCAAAATCTACGTCGGCAGTAGGTATCTCTTCTACACCATTCTGTTTTAGCATCTTGAGCAATTGTTGGTAAATAAGCTCTACACCCTCTTTTATTGATGCCACATCAGCAGCACACTCCATAGTCTTCAATGCACGTTCAAAATTATCGACTACGGGTAAAAGATCCAAGATAACACGTTCGCCACCATTCTTAATTAACTCTGCTTTCTCTTTTATAGTACGCTTTCTATAATTGTCGAAGTCGGCCATAAGACGTAAGTAATCATTGTTTAAATGATTATATTTTTCCGCCCATTCGTTATCTTTATTCTCTTCTACTTCCAATTCTTCCTCTTTAATCTCTTCTTGTGGTTGATCCTCTGGAGTATTTAGTTCTTGAGTCTCTGCCATGGGTTCATTTAGAACCTCTTCTTGTTCTTTACCTTGATTCTGATTGTTTTCTGTTTTCATAATAGTATGTTTTACCTATATTTTCATCTTAACTCAAATAGTTTGCCAACTCTTTTTTTTAGGCTATTCTGTCATATAATTTCTGATTTATTGATACTTTGGCAGTGTATGTTAAAATCGTTCTGTATTCTTGTCAGTATCTGGCATGTTTTCATCTAACTTCTCATTCATATCTTCTTTTCTTTTGATACTATCAAAGCGTTCTCTTTTTACCTATCAAAGAGGGATTAAAGTTGAAACAAAGAGGGACCAAATTCGGATATAGGATCCGAATTTGGTCCCTCTTTAATCTCTTTTATCTGTAGCTTTGGAGCATAATAAATATTGCTTGAATTCTGTTTTTTAATAGAGCATTTATTCCTTAAAACTATGAAAAGTAAAGTAATCATCTTGTCACTATTTCCTGGGTTACTTTTTCAAACTATTCCATAAAATGAATTATAACCTAGTCTATTATTCCCTTGTTTAAAGTTTCTATATCGATATTGCGTTTTAAGAGGCCACTATTAGTAACTTAATTTTCTTCCTTTTGGTTAGCGTTTCAAGACTATGCTTTAATGGTTTCTGTTTCATGTTTTATTATTATTTCAGTTCATAGTCTTGTCTTATTCTGTAATAACATCTGGCAGACTCTAGTAATTCCACTTATTTGTTAATTCTGATATTATTAGTTGTATTGCTCAATAATATCTTTATAATATTAATTTAACAATGCAATTCTGTTTTTGAATCTGTTATTGCAGCAATTTCAAATAGTTGCATTATTGCAGCTATATCTTTTATTTTCCAGATTATCTCATAAAATAATAATGCGTTGTCTCTATCTTAGAGAGACAACGCATTATCTATTTGATATACTACACGTGTAGTATTTATTTTTTAAAGTTGTTTATACCTGTTCTCAAGTATTCTACAAACTCTGCAGGATTTTCGTTAAAGGCATAAGAACCATTAATTGGATTACCTTCTGTGTCAAGTGTTACATAGAAAGGTTGCGCACTAGCTCCAAACTTATGACTTTGAATGTAGCTGTTGTGGTCGCCAATTGTTGAGATTGTACGTTTACGACCGTTTATTTCTACTGTATATGGTTTAGCCAATGGTGTTTTATCGTCGACCATTAGAGTAATCAATACAAAGTCATTATTTAAGTGGTTAGCTACCTCTTCGTTTGTCCATACTGCAGCTTCCATTTTACGACAGTTTACACAACCAAATCCAGAGAAGTCTACCAATACAGGTTTGTTTTTCTCTTGTGCATAACGCATACCGGCTTCATAGTTGTCGAAATGTGCATGTACTTCATTCTCATATAAGTTGAAGTCTTGAGTATAGAGTGGTGGTGAGAACGCGCTTACAGAGCGTAAAGGAGCTCCCCAAAGACCAGGAATAAGGTAGATGGCAAAAGCAAGTGATACAATAGCAAGCATCATACGTGTTACTGATATTTTTTCCACTTTGTCGTCGTGAGGTAAGCGAATTTTACCTAATAAATAGAAACCTAACATAGCGAAGATAACCACCCAAAGAACGATGAATGTTTCGCGATCAAGGATTCCCCATCCATAAGCAAGGTCGGCTACCGAAAGGAATTTTAATGATAGTGCTAACTCTAAGAAACCTAAAACTACTTTTACTGAATTCATCCAACCGCCAGAACGAGGCATCGATTTCAACCATGTTGGGAAGAAAGCAAAAAGACTGAAAGGAAGTGCCAAAGCTATGGCGAAACCTAACATACCTATGATTGGCGAAAGTAATGAACCTGTGGTTGAAACTTCAACAAGTAGTGTTCCGATGATAGGACCAGTACAAGAGAATGAAACAAGTACCAATGTAAATGCCATAAGCAAAATGCTTAGGATACCTGAAGTTGTTTCAGCTTTCTGGTCTAATTTGCTTGTCCACGATGCAGGTAGCGTTAATTCAAAAGCACCAAAGAATGATACCGCGAATACAACTAATAATGCAAAGAAGAAAAGATTGAAGAATGCATTGGTCGATAGACTATTTAATGCACTTGCACCAAAGATAGAGGTGATGATGATTCCCAATAAAACATAGATAATGATAATTGATAAACCATATAATACAGCATCACGACGTCCTTTGCTTGTATCTTTAGAACGTTTTAAAAAGAAACTTACGGTCATAGGAATAATAGGCCATACACATGGTGTAAGCAAGGCTACAAAGCCACCAATTAAACCTAGGAAGAATACCATCCAAAGTGATTCAGAACCTTCTGTATCTGGATTGTTGTATGCTCTAAGTTGATCTATTACCGGAGCGTACATGTCGAATTCTTCGATAGCTTCAGCAATAGAGGTTGATTCTTCAGCTGGAGTTTCAGCAATCACGGCGTCTTTACCTGTGAATTCGAATTCTTCTGGGAATGGTGAGATACAACTTTCGTCGTTACAACCCATGTATTCAATTTCTCCTTTAATGACATAAGCATCGCTTGTAACGGCAATTTTTTGAGTAAATACTGTTTTACCTTCGTACCAATTTAGGTTGGCATCAAACATTTCGTCGAATTTCTCTATAAGTTTAGAGTTGGTAACAGGACCGCCTTCTAACTCAGCGTCGTGAAGAGTGGTATAGTTAAACTGGGTTGGTTTTGGGCCGTCGGCCGGCAAGGTTAAACCATAAAGGTGCCATCCGTTGTCGATGGTTGCTGTGAATGTTAGTTCTACAGTGTTTTTGTCAACACGTTGTTCTGAAACCTCCCAACGTATAGGCTCAAGAATTTGAGCAAAGGCTGCTGTAACAAGACACAGAAGTAGAAGTAATGATGTGATTCTTTTCATATAGATTAATTTTCTGCAAAGATATGTATTTGTCTTATTTGCAAAGTATTACTAAAGTAATTGTAACTCAATTTTTACGTTTTTAAGTCTATTGACTCGCCGAAAATTTATTTTTTAAACTAATTTATTTTGAAATTTGTCGGTTTTGTCCAATAATCGGCTTAATATTAACAATTTGAAAAGTTGAATTGTTGAAATTGTTTTGATTTCGTATTTGTGGCTATTTTAGGTCAAATGTTAATTCTAATAAAATTTCTCATAAATTTTTCTGTTCATCTATAAAAAATGTTTCTTCAAGGCAACTCTGACGTATGTATTCACATAATTTATTGTCGGAAAATGTCATTTTTTCTGCTGTTTCGCGAATTAATGGCATTTTTTGAGGATACAACCGCAATATTTTTAATGTGGTGTTTATAATGGCGTTTGCGGTGGGTTGTGAAATGTTGAGTGTATTATTAAAAAGTACATTTATAGTGTTGTTTAATGACTCATCATCTAAAAGTGTCATTCTGCTGTTTAAAGATTGTATAGCCATGTGTTTCAAAAAACCATCTTCTTTTATCCATGAGATGATTTCTGAGGTGGCAATATTCGATTGAGCAATTACTTTTGCTAAAGCATCGGATGTTTCGTAATGCTTATTATGTTTCATCCATTTTTCTAATAATACACTATCGAACTCTTGCGGTTTTACCAATAGGGTAGCTATGAGTTGTTGTTCTCTCTTTTCTGTTTGCCAAAGTATAGTTGCTATATTACTGTTTTGATTGTGATTCTTGGAAATTTCCTTGATTCTAATCCACGATACCCCTTGATTAAGCTTGTAGTTGGTTGCTTTTTTGGCCATAATTTCGGCAGTAATGCCATTCATAGATAGGTGTAACTCGAGATTAATCTTTTTTAGCTCTTTAATAATCTCTTCATTGACAATGGAATAGTTTAAGTCTTGATTTTTTTTGTTCATTTTTGTGCGAATAGTGTTGTATGAGATTGAAAAATGTTCTATCTTTGCAAACGCAAAACCACGGTGACTATAGTTCAGTTGGTTAGAGCGCCGGATTGTGGTTCCGGAGGTCGTGGGTTCGAACCCCATTAGTCACCCTGTTTATTAAAAAGGATATTCTTGAAAAAGGATATCCTTTTTTTTAATGGTGCAAAAGTACAAACTATTTTACGATTCTACTCTTTAAGTATTGTACTATTTCTTACTTCTTCTTAATTCTACATACATCTTCTCTCTGTTATTTCTATCTGTGTATAGCTTTAATTTGCTGTGTTTAGAGCATAAAATGAACGTATACAAGCGGTATTGTTCGTAAAAGATATTAAATAATACTAAATTTTAAAAAATAATTTGTTTCTTTAAAAAATAAACGTTTATATTTGAGCACTCGAATGACAAACTCTGTTTTATTGTTAACTATTTAATAGTCAGTAATTAATTAGTAGGTGGCCTATAAAAATTGTCATTTTATTACTTAATAAATGTTCATTGCCGAGCAATATTGTTCAATTCCGAGCATTTATTTTGGTCTTTATTTTATTAATGTGTAAAGTTACTTAATTAAATAATAATCTAGACATCTTGGGCTTATGAAACGTTTAATTTTAATCTTGTTAGTTTGTTTATCGACACATTTGTTGTCAGCACAAACTTCTGTTTGGGATGGTACAATTCCACAGGCTAATGCTAGTTACACCTTTTCGGGAGGTGATGGAACTCAATTTACACCTTATATAATTGCCTCGGCAGCAGATCTTGCTCAATTGAGTGCTAATGTTACAACAGGTGAAAATCTTTATGAGAATCAATATTTCATACAAACCGTCGATTTGGATCTGGGTGGTGTGTTTAATCCCAGTGATAGTTCATGGAGCGGACATCTTTGGCAACCTATAGGTGTATCGACTTCATCTATAAATCCAAATATCTTTAAAGGACATTACGATGGCAATTTTCGTAATATTTATAATCTCTATGTAAATAGGGTAGGCCGATTAGGTGTGTTTTCTCAAATTTCTGGTACTATTTTACAACCGGCCAGTTTGCGAAATATGCGTGTTATGAGTGGTGAGATTATCCAGCAGGGTTCTTTTACTTGCCATTCGGCCGGTGTTTGTGGTTTCGCAGAGTATGCTATTATTGATAACTGTATTAATTACGCTTCTGTATTTTGTGAATGGGTGGCCGGTGGAGTCATTGGTGGTGCACAAACTAATACTATTATTACTAATTGTGTGAACTATGGAGATGTAAGCTGTGGTGATGGTAAATGGGCAGGTGGCGTTGTTGGATCTTCACAAGGTATTTCTATTTCTTATTGTGTTAACAAAGGCACTGTAAGTGGTAGGCAATCTGTAGGAGGTGTAATTGGTTATTTAGAGTATAATACTCCGGTGGTTGAATATTGCATTAATCAAGGTGTTGTTTTTGGCGATACTTTGGTGGGTAATGTTCTTGGTACACAGCGTGTGTTTAGAGGAACTACCATTGGTTCTATAAATAATTGTTATTATGATTATACTTTAAATCCCTATTCAGGTAATGGCTTTGATATAGATTCAAACTATATTTTTCCAGTTTCACCTCAATATTTGGTTGATGGGTCAATGTATGAATCTATTGCAGGTGAAGGATTTACCGATGAATATTGGTGTTTTGAATGTGAATCGACACCTATGCCAATTGTTATTTATCAGCTTACAATTAATGATTTAGGTGATTTAATGGCTTTTCGTGATGCCGTAAATAATGGTACTTCAGCTACTTATAAATCTGTTCCCAATAGAGACGGATTTAAAGGTGAATGTATCATATTAAATAGTGATTTAGATTTGTCGCTCATTCAATCTTGGACTCCAATAGGTAGTGTCACAGCTCCTTTTAAGGGTTCTTTTATTGGTCGTCAAAACAAAATATCCTCTTTACAGGTGAGTAATCAAGATAATGCAGGTCTGTTTGGAGTCGTAGAGGATGAAGCAATTATATCAAGATTACACATTCTCTCGGGTTCTATCTCAAATGCTACCAATGCCGGTGGTATAGTAGGTAAACTAAACAACGCCACCGTGAAGAATTGTTCTAATGGTGCAACCATTAACAATAGTCGGGTGTGTGGTGGTATAGCAGGCAAAATAGATGGATCTAGCTCTTTGAAAAGTTGTTTAAATATAGCTACAATCTCTTCGAATCAAGAGTATGCCTCTATTGGTGGATTGGCTGGTTTGGTATCTCAAAGTTCATCGCTTAACATGCATCAGTGTATGAATGCCGGACTTCTATTTAGTGAGGCCGACAGTGCTAAACTCGCCGGATTGGTGCTCAGTGAAAATGGTGTTCAACAACTAATAGTGCAAGGTTCTTTAAATGTAGGACAAATTTTAACCAAAGCAACCAATTTGAAGTATGCTCTTGTAGAGTCTGCAACAAATGTACAGATATCTGATTCATATTTTGATAAACAACTATTTGTAGAATCAAATAGTATGTCGGCAAAAAGCACTAATGAACTTACTGCCGGTAATAGACTTTCTAATTCTGAACTATGGAATAGTAAATCATGGAAATATAAAAATCAGGCTTACCCTATACCAGCAGCACTACAAGAAGTTGCATCGGCAACTATTGCTTCATCAGTTTTAATGTTGAATGATAATCCGTATGAGTATTACGATAGTGTAACGTCAAACATTAATTTGCTATCTGAGAATAATATTGTATGGAAAGATAACTACTCACAAACTTTTTTAAACAGTGGTAATATCGCATTAAATCAATTCAGTTATAGCGATACTATTTGGGTGAGTGCATCGGATAATGATTCGTATAAAGAGTTTGTTCTTTTGAAGGCAGTGCAACCTGTGGTTACAATATTGTTAGATACTATTGAGGCACTTTGTGAGAATAGTATTATAATTCCTTTTGTTCAAACAACATTACCAGCCGAATTTATTGGCGAATGGCAATTGAGTAATGATGGTTTTGTAACCCATGTTCAGTATCAGTCTACTCCTTTAGATTATTCTTACAATGGCTTCAAATTTAGATATTACACCACAGATGGTGAATTAGAGTATTATTCAAATGAGGTGACAATTACAATAATAGAACCTGTTGAAGTTTCAATAGGTCAACTAGAAGCAGTTTGTGATTTTGCATCGTTAGTGTTGCCTGAAGCAACAATCTCAGATGAACGATATTCGCAAAACGATTTAAATTGGTTTGTAGTCTTTACTGATGATTCTTATATGTATTACAATGGCCAACCTCTATCGGGCGAGAATCTTAAACTGATGGCTGTTCTTATAACAGATTGTGGTGAGGTGAGAAGTAATGAAGTAGATATACGCTTTAAACAAACCGCACAGATAGATAATTTAGGACTGATACCTTCAGTGGAAGAAGGAGATGTATTAACCTTAATAGAGCCCGCTGTTACTCCATTTGATACAGAAGTGTTATATAGTGAATGGCAAATTAGCAATGATGCATTTGTATCGTACGAGATCTATAATTTTGAACCATTAAGTGCTAATTATGACAATTGGGAAGTAAGATTTGCAGTTTATACAGATTGTGACGTTGTCTATAGTAATTCTCAGGTTATAACTTTCAATACTTTGCCTATTGTTGGCAGTATTGAGACACCAGCCTTAATTTGCGACAATGAGGTATTGCCTCTTTATGCACCAGATGTTGTAGCTGCAAACTTAACAGATGAAGGTTGGGAAATTTCAAGAGATAATAGTTTCTCTATGCCAATAAGACTAAGCTTAAATGAAATAAGCAATGCTATATTTGATGGCTATTATTGCCGTTACTTTGCTGAAAATGAACTTGGGGTAACATATAGTAATGCAGTGCAACTAGCTATGGATATTGCTTCTTCAAATTTCGAACAAACTAATAGTAATACACTCACCTTTAAATGGAATGGATCTTATCAGTCTATTGCATGGTACCAAGATGGTGAGTTGTTGAAGAATGAAAAGAAGAGTGTTTTGTATCAAAATCATGGTTTATCTGGCGAATATAGAGTAGAAGTAAAACTAATGGATGGTAGAGTTATTAGTTCATGTATTTATAATACTTACCAATATTCAGAACCATTTACTATAGTTATTTATCCAAATCCGGCTAAACATTTAGAACCTTTTACTATTAAAGTAAATGGATTGGATCACGATCAATTGAAATGTTCTCAAATGAAGATTTATACTGTATCTGGGAAATTAGTACGTAGCTATGGCAATATAAATAAATTAAATTCAATCATATTACCTGCGGGTGAATATGTAGTTAAAGTAATATCGCATAAAAAGACCTATGCGACATCAAAAATTATTGTTCAAAAATAAGAGTGTTAACTCAAGTAACTCTATTCTTTATTAAGAATAACAAAGAGAATCTTAATCTAAACAAATTTTAAATCGCATCATAAATCTAAACAATGTATAGAGTTATTATGTTAGTTGAGTAACTATGCGGTTTATAACCGCGGGACAGTTCTATTCTGTGAAGAATGGAACTGTTTTTTTATGTTCAAATTTATGTCTGCATGTTTTACTCTATAATACCCGTAAACCATTAGATAATACAAACAGAATACTCTATCTATGCCAATAAAAGCAATAGCCTTATATGCATGTGTAGAGCACTCTAATGTTATGAATGTGATGTATGAAGAGTGTTCCAATCTATTGTGGTATATGTGGTTTAATATGGACTCGTTGTTCATTGTGAAATGAGCATAAAAAAGCGCGACAGGCTTTAGAAAACTAAAACCTGTCACGCTTATAAACTATTATATATAGATTATATCTCTAGCTGTTGAATATTATTCTTCTCTATTTTCTTCCTCATCATTAGGTTCTTCTTTGGGGCAGCCATTATAATCTACCTCTACACCCATTGGAGTATTAGGACATTGATCTAAATAATCGGGTACACCATCTCCGTCACTATCTTTTGGACACCCGTCTTTGTTTACATCTATTCCTTCTGGAGTATTTGGGCATCTGTCAAGATAATCGGGTACTCCATCGCCATCACTATCTTTTGGGCATCCCTCTTTGTCTATTTGTCCATAAGCTTCGGCAGTAGTGTTAGGGCATTTATCTATATAATCGGGTACTCCATCACCATCACTGTCAATAGGACATCCATAGTTGTCCACAGCGACTCCTGCAGGTGTATTTGGACATCGGTCGTTGTTATCGGGCACTCCATCTCCATCGCTATCAATAGGACATCCGAATTCATCCACTGGCACTCCTATTGGAGTGTTAGGGCAACGGTCGTAACAGTCTTGCACACCATCGGCGTCCTCATCCTTAATGCACCCTTCTTTATTGACTAGTTTCTTTCTCTTTATATCCGGACATTGCTTTCTTAAGAAATCTATATCAGTATCGGGGCATTTATCTTTGCGCCTTTTTACGCCATCGTAATCTTTATCGTTAGCAAAACGGCCAATATTATAGCCAAACCCTAATTGTAGATTTACATATTTTGTGCGATAGGGTAGTGGAAAGTGGCTACCTTCATTATTGTAATATGTCCAATTTAAAGGTAAATAGTCTGTTACAAGGAACATATTAACAGCCCCTAATCGTAGGTTTAATCCTAGACCCATAGTTCCCCAACCTCCTTCCAGAAAGGTGTAGCCTAGAGAAGCTTGTAGCCATGATACCGGACGGAAATTTGCTTGTACAGTTACCTCTTCAAAGATATGTTCTGGATTAAATACTGTTTTAGAAAGAGCGCTAAAGCTAATTTTATTTTCTAAGATGCCATATTCTATACCCGCATAAAAAGTTGCTGTAAGCATCCGATTATAGCTTTTGCCTTCTTTAAAATCTATTGAGTTAACTATGTCATCTAATAATTCTGTCAATATATCTTGTTGTTCCTCATTGGGAGAGTCTTGGCCCAATTCATAATCAAATACACCATCGTAGATGTGATTCCCTTGCATAGTGCCCGATACATTGTATCTGTGCCAATTAATAAATCCAAGATCGTTTATTGCTGCCGATATGGTAAGGGCGTTAATAGGTTTGTAGGTGAAACCTAAATTTATGGCTGCTCCTAACCCTGCAGGTTGAGATAATAGACTTAAGTAATCGTTGGTGTTTAATGCAGAAATACTATTAATGTCATATTGACCATTTTCAGTATAACCAAATTTTACAGGAATAGATGCATTTATGTGTCCTTGGGTTGAAAGAGTCCAATTTTCGCGTGAGGCATCTAAATTAAGTTTGTCTACGTGAGTGTTTATATTGGCATATCCAGATCGGAAGAGCGTCGTGTAGGGAAAGAGTGTAGGCGATAGTGTAGA
>CAMTOX010000018.1 GCA_947074225.1 uncultured bacterium | reverse complement strand
AATAATATAAAAAAGTCGGCAGAGTGAATTGTTCACTCTGCCGACTTTTTTATGTTATTACATCATGTGCTTTGTGCTCTAAGACTATAACTTGTGATGAATCTCTTCTAAAAGTCACTCTTTATTTTATAAGGCTTCTGTATCTTTATTTTATATTCTCTTGTGGGTTTAATGTTGGTAAACTCCAATGGTAGTGTGCCGAGAAGATGCGCATTCCAATAACCGAGAGTGCTGTTAAAAGCTGTGTTCCCATGGTAGGAATAGAGAGTAGGGTACATATAAAGTAGATGCAGCCTCCAAATACACAGGCTAAAGCATAAATATCTTTACGGAAAATTAGAGGCTCTTCGTTTATTAATATGTCGCGAATCACACCCCCTGCAGCCCCAGTCATGGTACCCATGATAACGGCAACCCAGATAGGGAAACCTGCCGATAGGCTCTTGCCAATGCCCACAACGGTGAATAGTCCCAAACCTATGGCATCGAAAATAAAGATGGTATTATCCATACGTATGAGATAACGTCCTAAAAGAATAACACAGAGTAACGCTATTCCCGTTACAATGAGGTACGACGACTGCATCATCCAAAAGGGCGTGAAGCCTAATAATATGTCGCGTAAGGTACCACCTCCAACAGCAGTAACAAATCCAACAACATAAGCTCCGAACCAATCGAACTTCTTTGCAGAGGCTAAGCGAATACCACTTATGGCAAATGCAAAGGTTCCCACATAATCTATAATGGTGAGAAAATCCATAGAAAAATAATAATACTAAAGTTTACCTATAATTAGCTCTCTATTTCAAGAGCCATCTCTCTTTAAATAATGATGGCGATATTATTGTATCACCCGATATCCTACCAAGCGGTCGTAGAAGGAACCAAAAGGTCGGTAATAGACAAATATTTGATAGCTATTTGATGTTTGCCAATATGAGCCCTCAGTGCCTTGCAATGATGCCGACTGATTGCTTTTCTCTTTTACAACAAATTGGTAGTTATAACCTCCTTGTTTTAGAAATAACGATTTATAGAATACCCCTTTTTCATATTCCATGCGCGACATCTCGTCGAAACGATTGTGCGTGAAATCTCCTACTAGGTATACACCTCCCTGAGGTAAAGGGTTGCTCCATGGAAGTGAGAAATGTACCCAGAAGTAGTCGGCCTCTGTGTGTGCATAGTCCGATCCCTGTACATTTACTACCATAGCTCCATCGGCATCGGGCGAAAGGTCGGCAGCTTTATTATTGCGTAGTTGAGCTGGCTCAACATCAACATGATAGAATTGACCATCGTAATCAATCTTCTTAATGCCGTTGCCATACACATATCTCGATGAGAAGTCTATGGTGCGGTATGAATTCCCTCCCTCAAAGATAAGATTCTTATTGTTCTTGAATATTAAGGTGTTGCGTTGCAAGTATGTAGGGGTAATATCTATTGCTTTATTGTCTGTTCTTCCATTCTGAACTACAACGACTTTGAAATCACTTCTGGGGTCGTTGGCTTGAAGCCCGGAGTAGTTCACCTCTATCTCTAACTGTTGGTAGCGACCATTAATCTCCTTGTCGGTAGCACCTAATACTTTGGCTGTGATAGTGGTTAATGGCTGATAAATAGAGAAACAAGCGGTGGCAACCGGTGCATCGAAGTTGTTGTCCTCGGCAATAATAACGGCATAGTTACCCGTAACTAAAAGGGTTAACATGTCGTTAGGGAGTTGTAAGTAGTAGTTAATATAATTTACGGTAGTATTTATAGAGTAGTCGTAATTGTCGATGGTGCCGGTGCCAAAGCCACGAAGGTACTCCATCTCGCTTAGTGATGACTGATTCCAGTTGGCATCGCAGTGAATAATCTTGTAGTAGTAACTTTTTGCTTCGTAAGAGAGCTCGTCAAATGTTATTTCAATGGTTTGATCGGAGCCTAGTTCTATCACCGGAAAAGAGTAGGACTGACCCGATACGTTTACTTGTAAGGTAGCAATATCCGAGGCCATAACCCGTGTGGAATAGGTTTGTGCCATGATACTTACCGATACACATAATGTGGCTAAAGTAAATAGTATTGCTCTCATAATTAGATGTTTTATACTGTAATTGTCAACTTGAATAAGTGAATGTTCACCTTAAGGTTGTTATCAAAAATCATGCTTGTCCACTATTTGTGTAAACACCATGATAACCATTGTAATGACTCTACAAAGGTAATGGATAAATTCTTTAAGTAATAGTAAAAATTAAATGTTTAATAGTAAAAGAGGTTTAATCTTATGATATTTATATTTACAAGAATCTCTGTTCAGAGATGAAGCAAGTAACTATTGATTTATTTTTACGAAATAGCATACATAAGAACTCTAATGACACTTAAAGTATATTGTTAACCCATATTTTATGATAAGGTTTAGTTAGAGTATTCAGGTATTGTATAGCGTAGAAACAAAAAATAGAGGCCATGAGCCTCTATTTTTTTTAGTGTTTGATATCTTTATGAATCTATTTCAACCATTTATCTAACCATGCAAAGAAGGTACGTTGCCATAACATACCATTTTGTGGTTTCAATACCCAGTGGTTTTCGTCGGGGAAGAGTAGTAGTTCTGCCGGCACATCTCTTAAACGTGCGGCATTAAATGCTGCCATACTTTGCGAAGCCAATATGCGGTAATCTTTCTCGCCATGTATAACAAGTATTGGAGTGTCCCATTTATCTACAAAAAGATGTGGTGAATTGGCATAACTTTGTTCAATAGTTTTATTGCCCTTAATCCAATATGGTCCGCCTAAGTCTTGGTTTACAAACCACATCTCTTCTGTTTCTAAATATTGTTGTTCAAGATTAAACATACCGTCGTGTGCAATGAATGCTTTAAAGCGTTTGTCGTGATGTCCTGCCATCCAAAATACTGAGAAGCCACCAAAACTAGCTCCTACTGCACCAAGTCGTTCATTGTCCACATATGGTTCTTCGGCAAGATAATCTATAGCAGTGAATAGATCGCGCATGCATTGACCACCGTAGTCACCACTAATAGCATCTAACCACTCTTGTCCAAAGCCATACAGACCGCGACGATTTGGCGCTATGATGATATAATCGTTGGCTGCCATCATTTGGAAGTTCCAGCGGTAACTCCAGAATTGACTCACCGGACTCTGTGGACCACCTTGACAGTAAAGTAGTGCAGGGTATTTCTTTGATGGGTCGAAATGAGGTGGGTAAATAATCCAAGCTAACATCTCTTTGTTGTCGGTGGTCTTAATCCAACGTCCAACAACATCACCCATAGTCACCTGATCTAAGATATGCTTATTCTCGAACGAGATTTGTTCTGAATTACCACTCTTTTCATCTATCAAATAGATTTCGTTTGGCATACTCATAGATTGGCGCATAGCTATTAAACCATTCTCTGCAAGAGCTACCGATAGGTAATCGTGCATGCCATTGGTGATTTTACGGAAGAAACGGTCATTAAGCCCTACCTTGTATATCTGGGTTGTTCCATGGTGTACGCTGGTAAGATAAATAGCTTCGCTATTAGGCGCCCAAAGTAACGATGCTACACTTTGGTCCCATCCTTCGGATAAATCCTGAGTCTTTCCTGAGGCAAGTTCCATTACCATTAGACGTACCTTATCGGATTCATTGCCTTCTCTTTCCATGCTTTCCCAAGCTATCATAGTACCATCGGGTGAGAAGGTAGGATTCATGTCGTATCCCATCATACCTTCTGAAAGGTTTGCTGTGGTTTCGCCTTTGGCAATATCGTAAAGATAAATATCGCTATTAGTAGAAGCAGCATATTCTGCTCCGGTCTTTTTTCTACATGTGTAAGCAATGGTTTTGCCATCGGGTGAGAAAGCTAATTGTTCTGTACCACCAAAAGGTTTCATCGGACATTCAAAAGGCTCGCCAGCTAATATATCTCGCTCATTACTTACTGTATTACCATCGTAATCTACTATGAAAGGGTGAGGAATGGTACGTACCCACTCATCCCAATGTTTGTACATTAAATCGTCAATGAGCATACCTTGAGTTTTGTCAAGATCTGGATACTTATCTTTTACTGTTTCGCCATATTTAATGTCGGCAACATATAGTATCATGCTATTATCGGGAGCATAAAGGAAGTCGTTTATACCTCCTTCTCTATAGGTAATTTGTTCAAGTTGCGAGCCATCTGGATTCATTTCAAAGATTTGCATTGCAGCTTGTCTGTCCCTGCGTAAAAAAGCGATTTTAGTACCATTCTTGACCCAACGTGCATGCTGCTCTCCTCTTGGTGTGTCTGTGATTTGTTTCACATTGGATCCATCGGCATTCATAGTAAATAACTGACGGTTACTACCGTCTCTTTCTATACTATAGTAACTCACTCCGTAGAGAATTTGTTTACCATCGGGACTTACTTGCACGTCGCTAAGTCGTCCGAACGCCCATAATGCTTCCGGAGTTAGCCGACCATCATCGATAGTGATGTTGTGGCGACCAATTTGTTCAATTGTAGGAGTTGCAGGCTTCTGATTACATGCTGCTAAAGTTGCTGCCATAACTAAAATAGCTGTTGCTTTTTTCATGGTTAATTGATTTGTGAGATGGTTATTAGATAATATTATTAAAGGTTTCTAATTGTGAGAATCAATCCATTCTACTCTTATAATCATCATAACTAAATTCTCTTAAGGTTTCTATCTCGCCATTGAGATGGCGAATAGCTATTGAAGGGTGTGAAACACCATTAAACATTGTTGTTTTAACAGTAGTATAGTGTATCATATCTTCAAAGACAATTTTATCGCCAATGTTAAGTGGCTTGTCAAAGCACCATGTACCAATATAGTCTCCACTTAAACAGCTGTTTCCTCCCATCCGATAGGTATGTTTCCCTTCGTTATGTGGGTTTGCCGAAATAATAATAGGCTTATATGGCATCTCTAAACAGTCGGGCATGTGGCATGCAAAAGAGACGTTGAGTATGGCTGTATGAATACCATGATTAGTCACAATATCTTCTACCGTACTTACTAATACCCCGCTGCGCCATGTAAAAGCACTCCCTGGCTCCAATATTACTTTAAGGTGAGGGTAACGCAATTTAAAAGACTTTAGAAGTTCTATTAAGTGATTGGTGTCGTAGCCCGCTTTAGTCATTAGGTGACCGCCTCCCATATTTACCCATTTCACCTGCTTTAGCAGGTGTGAGAAGCGCTTCTCTATAACTTCTAAAGTACGCATAAGGTCGTATGAGTCAGACTCGCAGAGCGTGTGAAAGTGTAACCCTTCAATACCTTCCGGGAGTGTGTTGCCTAGATCATTTGCAGTGACACCGAAACGTGAACCGGGTGCACAAGGATTATATAGGTCGGTCTCTACATCGGAGAACTCCGGATTAACACGTAAACCACAAGAGATACCTTGCTTTGCGGCTCTATCTTTGAAACGTTGATATTGTGTTAAAGAGTTGAAGGTAATGTGGCTTGAACATGATGCTATGGTATCAAACTCTGAATCTGTATAAGCTGGCGCATAAGTATGAGCCTTATTGCCCATCTCTTCAAAGGCTAAGCGTGCTTCGCTCAATGAACTTGCGGTGCTAAAAGGTATATATTCGCGAATAATGGGGAAAGTCTTCCATAAGGCAAAAGACTTAAATGCCAATATTATCTCTATACCAGCAGCCTCTTTAACAGACTTAATCAACTCTAAGTTCTTGCGTAATAAAGACTCCTCTAATAAATAACAAGGAGAAGCTACTTCACTATAATCAAAAGATGCAAAACTATGCATGGTTCAAAAAAGTTTTAAATTGTTTTTATTGAGTAACCACAAATTTAGACATTAATTTTTGTCCGTCGGCTATAATCTGAATAATATAAAGCCCTTGTGGTAAGTTCGAAAAATAGATTGTATTACCGTGGTCGCTATTTCCTTGTTCTAATAAAGTACCGGTCATATTAAAGATACTATACTGAAACTCTGATGCTATCCCTTCTACAATGATAAAATCTTTTGCAGGGTTTGGAGTCACGGTAAGTTGTGGCGCTTGTGTATTGCCAATATCGGTCGAGTTCGTATACCAAGCATTACCTTTTTTACTTCCCCAAATATATTCGGCCAACTCAGGATGGTCAATGAAAGGATTTCTGTTATGCTGATGTGAATAAACTGCATTGTTACGGTCAATTTCCTTTTGCGATACAGGATCTTCTCTGTGCCATTTCAAGAAAAGTTGAATAGCATAGTTTGATAGGTCGGCATTGCTATTGAATACGGCTTGAGCGTTAGAGGTTTGTGCCAAGTTTGTGCCCAAATAACGTGTAGTCATATAGAAGTAGGTACGTGCAAAGTCTCCTTTGTACTCATCGTCTGGCTCAAAGACAGTGCCATTATATCCGCTAAAGGTGCTACTGCCCAATCGGCCTAATGCTTTACCACCTAAGGAAGTACCATTATTACACTCTCCAAAAGGAAAGTTGCTACGTTGTCCATTCACCTTACCATCGGTAGGGTAAACATGAAATGCATCCGAGACCATTGGGGAACGCTCATTGAACCAACTCTGTGGCACTGAGTGTTCACGGTTATAGCAATCGCATACTGTGGAATAGTTTCCGCATTTCTTAGAACCATGAGTCCAACTACATGTAGAATACATATCCCACACTTGGTTAGTTCCGATAAGGTCAGACGTCTCATAAACATCGTATAAACCTTTGTACGATACCACAGTGTGGCCATCAATGATTTCATGAAGTGCTTCACGTAAGTTCTCATTGGATTCACCTTCTGCCGATGTGTAATAGTTGTTGGGTGCCTGTGCAATGGCCATTAAATAGAGACCGAAACTCATCAACAACGATAAAGAAATTCTTTTTGTCATCTTTAAAAAAAATATTTGTGGGAGCTTAAATATAGTGCTCTGAACCATTCATAGCATCATGCATTAGAGAGTGAGACTATTTATATCATCGCTATATTCTATTCCCAATTATTTGTTATCTAATTACTTTCAACGTTCTACTCTCACTTTTAGTCACCAGCTGCAATAGATACACGCCATGAGCCGGAAGGCTTATCTCGTTATCTCCGGAACTCACTCTTTTGTATCCTAAATATTGTCCCTGAATAGAGTATATATAAACGTCTGTTGTTTCGCATACTCCTGCAATACCAATACCATTTATGGTTTGATAAGCATAGATTTCTAACTTGTCTGAATCAGGTAGCCAAGTCTCTGTATCGTTTGTCGTGGCGTAAATGGGTAATGAGGTTTCTGAACTATAATGGTTGTAGCCCGACCTTACCTGATAGATATACTCCTCAAAAGGTTGCAGGCCATAAGCAATATAACTGCTGCCATTTACTCTTACATTCTCATAAACGTAGCTAGAGTCCATTACTGTATAGTGAATTTCTACATCGTCGAGTGCAAAATTGCCAGTTACTTTTGTGTAGGTCCAACGAATGGCACCAATCTTCTCTGTATTACTAAAATTATAAGAAGCATAAGCTTTTGCGTTAGATAGTGCCACGAGAGTATCTATAGGTGTCCAGCTATTATCTTTGAGTGCTTCGACCAACATGGTTGAGGTGACTCCCGATGTTGGAAAGCGGTACATAAAACGTAATGAGTTAATATACCCCGATGCCATAGGAGTCTGCAATGTCTCGCCATTATTTTTAAAACAGAGTGAGTTTGGACTGGTACCACTACTAGTTGTCGTTGTGTAGTTGCCACTTGCTGTGCCACTCCAACCCTGAGGAAGTGGTTTGCCATTACTTCCTATATTATCAAAGTCGGCTAACCATTGTTCTGTGCCTAAACTATCTATTTGAAATATATCTATCCAATAGTGCGATGCCTCAGGGACTACTTCCCAATTAGCAGTAAACTGATGGGCGAATATTTCCGATGCCTCTAAAGTTACCGGAACCTCTAATGCCTCAGTTTTAAACTGAACAGAATTTATGGTAGTGTCGTATTGGCCATTTATGTTTGCACGTACATAGTAGAAATACTCTTGCTCAGGATCTAAGCTGGTGAGATCTACATGTGCAGTGGTGGTCCGATATTTACTGATGCTGCCAGAACTACTATTTGGAATTAATGTATGTTGTTTTGCTGGAGAAATATCGTCGGTAGGGTAGCTCACCCACTCATTCCAGTTAAATTCATGGTTTGGATGAGTAACAATGTTGCTTCTGCTTAGCGTAACATCTTTACCCCAATCGGCACTATTGTCTATTTCGCCAATCACATCAATCAAGATTCCTTTATGGTAAAGCCCTACAGCATCATTACCATTGAACGACAAGATACTATATTGGTCATTGCCAATAATACTATCGGCCATATTTATAAGTGTTGCTAAGTTGCTGCTGCCATGTACCATTAAATAGGTAGCACCCGGGGCTAAAGAGCCTTGAAGAGGGGTGTTGCCCATAAAGGAACCTACACCATTATTCTGTTTCTGTAAACTATATTCACTTAAATCAATGGTGCGGTTGGTTCCGTTGTAGAGTTCTAAGGCTTTATTGTAACCACTACCTTCAATATAAAGCGAGAAGAATAGGTTGCCGGCACGAGTTCCTGTTCCCTCTTGTACAATCACCTCATATTGGGTGGCATTATTCAGTGTCATCCACTCTAGCTTTGCTGAGGTAGCTTGTTTCTCGCTAACTGGTAGCGACATGAAAGCATCTACTACAATGGCACTAATAGGCACTTTAATGGTGTCGGGTAAATCTATACCACACACGAACAGGGTGTCGTAGATGCCTCCGGTATTCAGAGCATTAAAGTTTATAGATAGTTGTGTTCCTATAGCAGCTTGTGATGCAGTAACTTGACTTTGAGAAAGAGAGAGGCTGCCTGTGGAGTCATTACTCCATACTTTTAGCCCAGAGGTAAGATTAATTCCCTTTACCTCAAGAATAGAAGTCTTGTTACTATGCTGCATAACAATCCCAAAATCAACTCTATTCCACTGATTGGGACTCACTATAAAAGGGCGTGTCTCTGCAGGAATTGAGTAGGTGTTTAGCGTATCGGTTCCCCAAATATACTCCACTAGCTCCGGATAGTCTATAAAAGGATTTCTGTTTCCCTGTATGGTAAATACCGCTTCTTGGCGCACCAACTCTTTGGTCGATACCGGGTCTTCACGGTGCCACTTAAGTAAAAGATCTATTGCCCAAGGTTGCCACACCGGGTAGCTGTTGTTTTGCATCATGGGAGAGTTCCATAACTCGGCAAAGTTCTCATAGGCTGTAGATATGTAGAGATAGGCACGCGCAAAGTCACCTTTAAACTCATCGGCAGGTTCAAAGCAGCGTCCCACATAACCCGGATAGCTGTTTGGGCCTATCTTGCTCACACCATTATCAAAGGTTGGATTTTCGCTCTCGCCCAAAGGGAGATTGTTTTTTGTGGAGTTGGTTCTACCATCGGAAGGGTAGAGGTGGTGCAAATCTTTATACGCATTATTATTGATAGCACCCCACCAACTTTTTGGCAAGGAGTGTTCAATATGCATGCCCGAGACACTAGTGCTGTCTGTTTGGTAACGCACCTCGTTAGAGTACATATCTACTACCTGACCATCTTCCAAACGGTCTGTAAAATAGAAACCAGACCATGTGTATCCGGCTCCTGAACCACCATAGCGTAGCATCTTTGCCTGGCTAATGATTTCGCACAAGGCACTCTTTAATTCGGCTTTTTGCTTACCATCTATCCGATAATAATAGCCTGCAGGAATTTGTGCCGAGACCCATCCCGACAAACAAAGACATAATAATAGTAGTACTTTTAATCGCTTCATTTAATATCTATTTTTACGAGTGATATTATTTACGATGTCCATAAAATGCACCTTTGAACACCATCTTATCTTCTCTATATTGTTACTCTACCTCTTATAAGGGCGGCTTTCAAGCAAAAAAGTATCAATATTATTTGCTTAACTCAACTCTAAAAGAACACCATAGCCATCTCATTTATGCCATGCATGACTAAAGGTACTGCATAACACTCCATAGCATAAGAACCATTAGTTCTATTAATGTTTTACTATTACCTTATGAATAGAGATACTCTCTTTATGTTTTATACGTAACACATAGATGCCATCTTCAAGGTTTAATACATCTATTTGGTCGCCCGACATCACTTCGCCTCTATCCACCTCTTCACCGGTAGTTCTATATAATGCATACTCCATAGTGCCGCTTAATGGATGCGATACCATGAAATAACTACTTGCCGGTATAGGAGAAATTGTAAATTTAGCACCTATCTCCTCTTCGGCTAAATCATTGGCTTGATACCATGCCACTGTTTTCTTGTTTCCCCAAACATGTTCCACTAAATCCGGATAGTCTACATATGGGTTACGATTCACCTGCGCTATGCTTACGGCATTGTTACGATCAATCTCTTTTTGCGATACTGGGTCTTCACGATGCCATTTCAACATTAAATTTAAGAACCAAGTAGTTAGACTTGGGTATGCATCGGTAGTTAGAACGGTACCATTCATACTTGGTAGCTGTGTCTGATAACGCGTTACAAAATAGAAATAGACTCTGGCAATATCTCCCTTATACTCGTCGGCAGGTTCATAGACAGAGCTTGTATAACCGGCAACATTGCTTGGACCAATCTTTCCTAAGGCACTTCCGCCCAATGGTGCAGAGTTTGTCTCTCCATGAGGTAAATTGCCACGCAAGGCATTCACTTTACCATCGGTAGGGTAAATGTGGAAACCATCAGAATACATGGGCAAGTTGCTATTAAACCAACTCTGTGGAATCATGTGCTCGCGATTATAGCAGTCGCAAACACTATTATAACCACTACTGCCACACTGGTCGGAACCAAATACAAAAACACATTCTGAATAGACATCCCAAACATTACCATCCGGACGTACATCGCTAGTGCGGAAAAGAGTCCATAAATAAGAGTAGCTATTCACGACCTGATTGTCTATAATCTCAGAAAGAGCTGTTTTAAGATTTCTCTCTTTTAAACCATCGGCAGAGTTATAATAACCTGCTGGGGCCTGTGCTATAGCAGTTAGGGACACTGCCAATAGCAATAATATAAGGTATAAGTTTTTCATAATTCCATGACTTTTACAACGCTATCTCTTTGAAAGTCGTAACCCACAAAGATAACCATTTTGTAACAATAATATTATTCTTTTTGTTTATTTAATATCTGCCTACTATCAAGCATTCTATACGTAGAATCATATTGCGTGCTATAATCCATTAAATAGAAGTTATTGTTTCATTTTAATACAAAATAGCTATTGTAAACTCAAACAACTTGTTGGAATCTATGCCATGAACGTTATCATTACAAACGCATTCCGTTGTACTGTTTCAAAATCAATTGTTTTCTTGCTAATAGGTTAGCTATTTTCTGTGGCCTAAGCAGTGAAGATTAATTTAATAGTGAAAACAAACTCAAAGACTTTTAATTATATCCTATAGCTGCAAGGTGTTCGAAAATAGATTATGGTAGGAAAAGGTTATTGGAATCGTTTTTATTGCCCTTGATATAAGGTGTGGTTTTTATCTTTTTAATTGCTTCAACGCACCATGAAATAAATTAAATAACCATTGCCATTATAGGGCTCAATTCCTCAATAATCCATTCCTGAACTCTCTCTTTGCCCTTCGAGTTCAATTAATAAAGGTTACTCTCTTAATGGAATATAGATACAAAAAAAGCCGCAACTTTGAGTTACCAAAGCTGCGGCTCATATAATAAAACTATTGATTTACTGTTTCACAAGGTGTATGGTTTCCATTTTGTTACCATTATGAATACGCACAATGTAAATACCTTTTGCCAATAAACTCATGTCTATTGTTTGTGTGCTTTCGTCACCAGTAAGTTCTTTTACACACACTCCCAAAGTATTGAATATCTCCACGCGAGTTACTTTGCTAGCACTCTTAATGTGAATATCGCCTTTTGTTGGGTTAGGGTAAATCGTTGTTTTTTCACTTCTTTAGTTTACTTTAGAAGCTAAAACACCTGCGGTCACAGGTGTATTTGGAGTGGTTTCGTAATAACACTCTTTCCAAGTACCTGTAACACCTCCCGTTGCGGAACCAGTTAATCTTACCATGTCATAACCCTAACAGACAGCACC
>CAMTOX010000017.1 GCA_947074225.1 uncultured bacterium | reverse complement strand
TCATGAGGGTGTTGTGCTACCGCATAGTCTAAATTGTTTTGTAACATCATCATGATGGCTGCCGCCTGACGACTATTGTGTGGGTAGTCGTCTAAATGACGTGCTTTCATCTCATGATTAGGACGTAGACGATACATGTAGATACGTCCGTAGGTGTGGAGCTCTTCGGCAAATTCTTTTGCCAATTCAGCATGTAATTCTTGTGGAAAATAACGTAGCGCATTCTTTAATGCCAACTCTTTTTCGGCTGGTGTAAGAATATCTTTACGCTTTGGAGCATGATTTATTGCTGGGTCAAATGGTTTTGCTTCAGGCAAAATAGTTGGTATTCCAGCACGAATTTCTTCTTGGAAAGTCATAATGCTTATGTTGTTTTTGGTTAGTTCTTTATTCGCTTTATTGAATAGGATGCCAAAGATACAATTTTTTATTTAACAAACAGCTGATTTTTAGTGATATTGAAAGGTTTAGAATATGAAAAAAGCAAAATATAGGTCTCTCTTTTATAACGATAAATGATAAAATAAAAGTTGAAGTTCTTCTTTTATTTTAAGTTGTCACTGCAAAGTGATAAACAATTCAAATAATTAGTATCGATTGTAATTATATTAAAAAAGTGGAAATATCTATTTTTAGATATCTCCACTCTTTTTGGTTAGTTCTTTATAGCTCCGTTTATCAACAGTAACTATTTAAAATTTCAATATAATAATTGTAAGAACAGTTATTAAAGTACTAAATTGTGATTTAGATTTTGCTATTCACAATGGCCAATACCTCAGTCTCTAATTGGCAAGCTTCAGCAGCCATAGCATCTGCCTCAGCCACTAAAGCATCGGCAATAGTGCGATCTTTCAATCCCGAGGCATTAATTTTCACGTTTAATTGTGCTCCAAGCACTGCAGCACGTGCAGCTAATGCCCCTACACCGGCATCCGACACTGAATTTGGATTACCATCGGCAGCCATAGCCTTAACTAATGGGAACACCTTCATTGATGCTTTCATAGTTTCCAAAGGAATTTGCGTGGCATAAAGCGTTGCCTCTTGCAAGGCTTTAGAGCGTGCAGCCTTCTCTTCATCACTGCCCTTAGGCATGCCAAATACCCCCATAATACGGTTGAACGCTTCGGTATCTTCATCCACCAAATAGAGCAGACGGCTCATCAACTCCTGACCTTGCTCGGCCCAGTTGCTAAACTCTAACCAACGCGCATCCCAACCTGCTTTATGACTCGATAAATTGGCTACCATAGTCCCTAAAGCTGCACCTAAAGAACCCATATAAGCAGCGATAGAACCACCACCCGGTGCTGGCGACTCACTGGCTGTCTCCTCGGCAAAACCGGTACAGGTCATACCTACTAAACTTGCCTTGTTGCTATCGGCAATTAAATATTCTATTATCTTCTCTTCGGCAATAAATGGTTTCAAGTCGTCCAATCCCATAGATTTAATGGCAATCTTTATCAACTCGCTCTCACTAACACCTACTGAACGTTGTTGTTTCATCGAGAAATATTTACCCGCATCAATCAACGTACTTTTAGGTACTAAACCCACAATCTCTGTACCTGTTACACGAATACCACGCTCGGCAGCAGCACGGCATACCTCGTCGAATGCCACATGTAGTGGAGTCTCGGTAATATCGGTAATATTCATCGATACCTGAGCAACGCCATATTCATCAATGAACCAGCCAATAGCTTTAGTGCCTTTCAATGTTCCAGGTATCATGATATCTTTACCCTTCTCATCTTTCATCACTTTGCCAACTGGCGAACCACCTTCGCGCATCGGACGTCCTTTCTCGCGTACGTCGAATGCTATAGCGTTAGCACGGCGAGTAGAAGTGGTATTTAAGTTATAGTTTACTGCAATTAAGAAGTTACGTGCTCCTACTGCTGTAGCACCACTCTTAGCGGTAGAGTCATTCCATACAGATGGTCCAAAGTCTGGAGCCTCTTCGGCTACCCCGAAACGTTTAGAAAGAGCTTCGTATTCACCTTTGCGGCATACGGCAAGATTTCTACGCTCTGGCTTTAAGGCTGCCGATTCGTATGCGTAAACAGGGATGTTTAGCTCCTCGCCAATACGTTTTCCTAATTGACGAGCATACTCTGCACACTCTTCTAAGGTGACTCCAGATACTGGCACTAACGGACAAACGTCGGTAGCACCCATACGTGGATGTGCTCCATGGTGTTGGCGCATATCTATCAACTCCTGAGCTTTCTTCACTCCTTGGAAGGCTGCTTCGAGAACTGCTGTAGGTTCACCTACAAAGGTAACTACGGTGCGATTGGTAGCTTCACCTGGATCTACGTCCAATAATTTTATACCATCTACTGACTCAATAGCATCGGTAATGGCTTTGATAACTGCCATATCGCGACCTTCGCTGAAATTTGGAACACATTCAATAATCTGTTGTTTCATAACAAACGAAATGTTTTTTAGAGTTTTGCCTTCAGTAATTACATCATGCGCTGCTCTTCTTGGTTTATAAGTTATTTAGGTTAAAAAGTTTTTTATCTGTTCTTTTGGTTCATGGCAATACGAGCCTTCAGCTCTATAGTGCGTAACCGATCTTTGTATAGGTTATGTGCATTCATCTTCTCAACGCTTAAGGAAGCGTCTGAATTCCCTTCCCAACGGCGGCAAAGATACAAAGAATCGTATATTCTTCCTATCTGATAGTTCCTACTGAAAGTTAAACCTAAAGCATAATCTTCACCATAGCTGGTATTTGGTACCTTTAATTCACGTAATATTGGAGTAAAGAAAGCACGTGGGGCACCTAAACCATTAATGCGTAGAGCGTTGTTGCGACCATTGTCTGGGGTCCACTCTTTATGATCTATCAATCCTGGAGGAATAGGTTCCATGTTTCGGTTGGTCATTGTATATGACCCTATTACCATAGCGCAGTTCTGATCGTAAAAAGCATTCACTATTTTGCGTAAGGTAAAAGCATCTTGATATACATCGTCCGAGTCTAGTTGCACCGCAAATTTACCACAGTACATATTTTCTACACCCACATTCCAGCAACCTCCAATACCTAAATCTTTACGTTTTGGTATGAGGTGAATAACACGGTTATCTTTCTTTGCATAGGCCGAAATAATCTCGCTAGTGCCATCGTCAGAGTAGTTGTCTACAACAATGACGTTGAACGATGAGGTGCCCACTTGACGAAGTGCCGATTTTATGGCATCTTCAATGGTGCGCACGCGGTTACGTACCGGTATAATGATTGAGGCTTCATATTGAAAATCTCCCTCGTATTTGTCGAAATCGACCGATTCAAACACTGGAGCCAAATAACCTCCAATAGCTCTTAAATGCGCTGTACATGCAGCTTCCATCTCCTTTTGGACCTCTCTATTCTTGGGGTCTACATAGTCAAACTGTTTCTCGCCACTTTTACGAGTATCTTCTTCTATTTCGGTATATAGATATTCGTTTAGATGGAATAACTCCCATTGGCGACTCACTACTAAACGCAAGTCGTATAGCCCTGCATAACGATAGTTGCTATTGCAGCTATTAATGGCCTCTTTAAGAGCCGAAGTACGATAGAGTAAAAGAGAGCCGAAGTTGAAATCGTCGCGCAAACTACCTTCTTGATAGTCAATCACCGGATTTGCCTTAAGGGTGCCATCAATAAGTTGATAGTAGTCGCTATAGAGTAATCCTGCGCCACAACTATCGGCAACCTGTACCATACGCTCTAAAGCAAATTGTCCTAATGATAAGACGCTCTGCTTACAATAGATAAGCGTATACTCTGCTTCCGACTTTGAAGCAATCTTCTGTATGGTATCGCTACTATATAGCGAATTAATAATAAAGCTTTTGCGAGATTCTACCTCTTCATTATCTTTGGTCATTAGGTAAATCTCATTCACTACTGAAGAGGCATCAAACGATGCTAACGTAGCTTTCAGCGCTTCTTGATCTTCGGCAATAATAAAACAATCTATTTTCTTCATATGCATTCTATATCTACTCTTGTTTATCTTTTACCATTGAGAAACTCCAACAACTCTTGCATTAGTTGGTGTCTTGATTCTACATCTACGACAGATTCTATGGGGAATCCCAGAGCAACCACTCGGTAAGGTCCGGCATAAGCCACTCCCGCACTAATGTTATTATCATCATATCGCATCACTGTGTAGGCATCTTTTCCTACCGGTTCAATACCATCGGCCATCAATATGGCATTTACCGTAGCGTTAGGTGTGGTAGCGAACTGATATTTACCTAATATAGCTCCTTTAGGAGCGTAAACACCATTGACAACTCCACTGCGCGAGGCATTGTTTGTACGCCATTTATATTTGAGTACCTCTTCGGCAAATTTTTGGTCACTTTTATTACTTGCTCCACCATGCCATAAATCACTTCCGATATGTGCACCCGACACTAATAAAGCGCCTCCATTACGTGTGTAGTTTCTTAATAAAGATTGCAAATTTAGAGAAAAACTTTTGAATTGCCAATCTGTGGAATCACGCCCTAGAAGTGTCGCTTTTTGCTCTCCTAATATGAGGTCTACAAGTATATACTCTTCCATCTTTATAGTGCCATCTTCTATAGCTGCCAAGCTGCTTGAGGCGTATGAATACCCTGCTGCTGCAATAGAACTGCCATGTAGATGGATATTATCAAAGTCATTTCCTTTCACTCTCTCCTTCTCAAAGTCGCTATAGCTACCTCCCCATCCTGGACTATCGTCGTCCAGCCAGTCGGCTTTACAGTCAAAGAGGTACTGATTTCCCACATAGCTCAACTCATCGCCATGTGGTACTCCGGCATCTAGCCATTCGGCAAATCCTGCCACCTCTCCTCCTCTGAACGCTTCTGGAGCTGCAATACGAGTAAATCCATTCACCACCAATACTATACCTTTAGAATCGGTTAAGCGCATTGCCCCTACAGTTTCTGAGGGCATTGAGCTACCTCCTTTATTAGTTGCTATAACTTGGTAACTCATGGCAAGGTCGTTTGGTAAGGGTAAGCGCACCATTGTATCTGTTACATATATGCCATTATCAAAACCACCATCGCCTTGTCGGCTATACACCACATACCCCGTAGGGGTGGCACTACTCTCTAAGCTATCCTCTTGAGGTTGCCAACTTAATATGACCTCGTTGCCCGATAATGAGGCGCTGAGATGTGTCACTGGCAATGGTTGAACCACATAGGGTATGTTATGCTGAGTGGCTATAAATTTCAAGATTCCTTTGTATATGGAACGCGATACCATAAAACGGAACTGAGGATCTAAAGCATACTGCATATCTTCCATGTTCTGATGCGAGAGGAGCTCTAAGATCATTGAGGGGACCTCAGGACGTCGCGTCTCAGCATAATTCTTATTTCGTACACCTCTGTATGCCCAATCACTATTATAGGTAGTACGTATGTCGTCGACTATGGTCGATAATACAACATCTGTAAGATCTCGAGATGCATAACGCGACTGTTTGTCGGGGAAATATTCGCCTAACTTCTTGTCGCCACTTTCGGTGGTATAGAGTCCCAATGTCCCTATAACGCCATCATGGCGTACTCCGGCATCGGTATGGAAGGCAAAAGAGAGATCTATCGGAATACCTAAGCCCGCAGAGTCTGGGGCGTAGATGGAGCCTCCATTGAGCCAATTCACCCAACCACCGCGCGAGGCAAAGTCGTCGGTATAGTCATTCAAACCATAGCTGTAGTTATATATAGAGTCTGGTACTCCCGCCCATTGCATCCAATAGCGCGCTCCTTCTAAATAGCGTGCACGACCACTTAACTCATAACTGCTCTTTGCATAAGGAGCTACCACTTTAGCATTTCTGTTAGGGCGTTTGCGCTTTGCTATTTCCACATTGGTGTCGTTGCCTGGACGACGTGCAATATTACCCATGCCACCACCAAAACGTACAGCATCGGCAATAACCAAACATCCCTCATCTTCACTCTTACTACTAAGTACCACTTTTCCGGACTCTTCATTTAACCCTTTGTGGAAATAGTAGTTGCCAAGATATATCCAGGTGCCTCCTCCCATAGTCTGATTTACTTTAACCTCTGTGTTGCCTCCGCTATGGTATATGGTGTAGGAGGCATCCTTACAGCTCTCGGCCTTGCTGCGGTAGGCTATAGAAACTTGGTAGTAGCCACTCTCTGGAATGTCGGGAATCCACTCAAAATAGGTAGTCCCTTCATCGGTGCCCTTAACGCTTCGGTAGGTTCCCTCCTTAAAAGGTGTCTCATCTTCAATGTAGAGGGTGCGTTGTAATCCAAAGCCTGCACTGCCACCTTGCTTAAAGTATCTGCTTTCGCCAACTTCACGGTATATAGAGTTGCCGGTACAGCTGTCGTTATCCACTATCACTTCATTAGTTTGTGTATCACGTTCACGAGGCATGAGCACATGTGCTCCGGCATTCTCCAACATTGGCACTAAATAAGGGAGTACAAAGGCCAGCGGGAGTTTATCTTCCACGCTATTAAATAAACGTGCCCTTTGCCAACGCCAGCGGTCGCTGCGCTGGTCATAGTACCACCCATGACTTGCCCATAAAGCAATATTCCGATCTGCTAATCCTGAGGAGATAGTGTAAGGACGAGAAGTTAACTGGATAAATGGTTCCGGCTTCTTCTTAACTTTCGATAAACGATCTTTATCTTTATCGTTGCGGTAGTAGTTTGGAACAAGACTATTTACATTTACCTTGTCGGCATAGATAATCACTTTATAGCCTTTAATATAGGGCGACACAATGCTGTCTATTTCATAGACCATTTGCGATATCATCTCGTTTCTGAAGGGTAAACTTTGGAAGTTACTATTGCCATAGACACGCAATTGGCGGCTATTTCCCAATACCTTAACATCGGTAATACGTAACTTGCCTACATCGGGAAATTGTGTCTCGTAGCCTTGAATCCAATCGTTCAAGAGCTTTGTGTAGTTCTGTCCCCAACTATTAGCGATAGAGAGGAGAAGTATGCTGCTGAGTAATAATAAAAATCGTTTCATTGTCAATGGGTAGAAGAGATATATAACTACGCTTTACCTAGGGCAAAGATAGTGTTAAGTATTGAATATAAAGCGTTGTAAAATAATAAAAATAGAGCGCTTGCAAGAAGATTTTACACCACCAGCATTTCAATTGAATGCTACATGCTTTTACCAACGTCGGCTTATGCTGCTATTCCGGTAGTAGTGTTCTAAAATCTCTCTATAGCTGTACCCTTGGTGAGCCATTACTGCAGCACCTATTTGACATAGCCCTACGCCATGTCCCCAGCCTGCACCATGCAATAGAAACCCTCCATCTGCCAAGCGAGTCACTATAAATGCGGAACTGTAGAGATGTGAGGTAGAGAGTGCACGGCGTATCTCCAACTCTTTGCCAATAACCTGCGTTTTCTTGCTTCCCACAATTTTCAAACGAATTATTCGTCCTGATACACCCCGTTGTAGAGGAATAAGGTCGGTAACTGTGCCATAATCTACTCCGGTCTTTTGGCGTATTAATGCCGATAGTTCTTCGTTGCTATAGCCTACTTCCCAACGGTAAAAGTCGGGGGTCTCTTGGTCGTAGTGGTTTAGCACCTGTCGCAATATTGTGCTGTCATTAGTGTTGCAAAAGCAGGTAGGCTCCTTATGCGCAATAAACTCCATAGCCTCTGCTTCGTTCATAGGCTCCTTGCGCACCTCCCCTTGAGGGGTGTCGACCACGCCTAGCAGGTAGGGGTGTGGAGTAGGGGCCCAGCAGTTCTCAAAGGTCTCGGCAATGCCACCACAACATTTAGAGAAACGTGCATCGCAAATCTTATCTTCGTAAAGGAGTACCTCACCCCTTGTAGCCTCTAAAGCTTCACGAACAGCATCGGTAGAGGCACGTGTAATGCCTTGGTAACGTTGGCAATGGTCGTCGGCACACACATCAAAGAGCGTATGGGCATCGCGCTCATACCATATCTGTTCTGCATCATCGCATGGAATAGTCGCACTAGCACCATTTACTATTGGCGCTGCTACCCAACTGCGGGAAATGACAGCATGAGCCTTCAAGAGCTCTAGCGAAGAGGTAGCACTCATCTCCGACGAGATCACACTGAGCAGATACATCTCAATATCTATGTCGTTAATAGCTTGTATGGCATCGCCATCTACCACAAAACGCAACGTAGCACGAAAACTTTGACGCTCTTTGCGCTCCCAGTGAAAACCTATCCCTATCACAACATCCTCAAGGCTAAAGGCACACTCTTCTAACTGTTGCGGCGTAAAGGTGAGTGAATCATAGAGCGTACCGTTAAAGGATATCTGTTTGCCGCATAGCTCTATATTCTGTGCTCCTTGAAATAAATAACCCCCATAACTATATTCTCCTTGAAAAGAGAATGCTATTTTTGACGCTTTTAATATGCCTACATGAAGCTCCATACACTGATAAAGATTGAAGGATGATACGTTTTAGAACGAAATATTTTATAAATGGCTTATTTTTAACTATGTTTGTAAAATATTGAAAACCCGAACAATACTTATTGCTATGAAGTGTAAAAGGCTTATTATCTATATTTTACTAACTATGTTCACTACCTATAGTGGTGCTACTAATATCGACTCTTTGTTGAAAATATTAGATAAGACCATTTTAGAAAATGAGACCTACGAAATTAAGAAAAAATCAGAGATTGACACACTCATACTTGCTTTAAAAGATGCTAAAGGAGACGATACCCTCTCCTTCAAACTTCATAACCAACTCTACGAAGCTTATAACTCCTATATTTGCGACTCTGCCCAACACTATATCCAGCTCAATATCAATCTTGCCCAGCATGCACAACGTCAAGATTGGCTCAACGCATCTTATATTCAAATGGCTGCTATCCTTGCCAGTTCAAGCCTCTTTCAAGAGGCCAAAGAGATGATGCAGAGAGTAGACCGTACATACCTCACCAAAGAGTTATGGATTGAGTACTATTCGGTCTATGAAACCATATACCTCTACCAAGCTGAATATACTATCGACGATTTGGAATATAGTAGTGCCTATATAAAAAAGCGAGAACTTTATCGCGACTCTGTCCTTAATCTTGCCGATAAGAACTCATTTCTCTACTTTAGTTCTAAAGGGTCTCAATATTTAGATAGTGGCTATATTGAAGAAGCTAAGATTCTACTCTTTAAAGCTCTGGAAACAAGCAAACCGGGCACCCGTGGTTATGCCATTGCAACAGCTATTTTAGCCGCTATGTATGACAAAGAAGGCGATGTGCAGAAAAACCAAGAATACCTTATTCGCAGTGCTATATCGGATATTCAGGCAGTAGTGAAAGAGAACAACTCTATACGTACTTTAGCAAGCCTCATGTTTGAACAAGGAGAGATTGACCGCGCAAACCGATATGTGAAAGAGAGCATGCAAAATGCGAATACCTTTAATGCACGACTCAGAAACCTGCAGACATCTAAAATGTTGCCCATTATTGACAATGCTTACAATACCCAGCTAAAGGAGCAGCAGCAAAAATTAAAACGACTGCTCATTTGTGCTGTGTCGCTATCCATAGGCTTAATCATTGCCATTATATTAGTAATCATTCAGCTGCGCAAGTTAGCTGCCGCGCGTCGTGCATTGCAAATAGCCAATGACGACCTTACCAATTTAATCTCTGAACTCAATACTAAGAATCAACTCATTCACCAAAAAAATAGTGAACTTACAGAGGCCAATAGCATCAAAGAAGAGTATATCGGACGTTTCTTGAGCCAATGTTCTGCATATATCGATACGTTAGATAACTTCCGCCGTTCGCTCAATAAGCTACTTACTAATAATAAGACCGACGAGTTGCGCAAGCGTCTCAACTCCAAACAGATTGTCGACGAGCAGGCCGATGCCTTCTACCAAAACTTTGATAGTGCCTTCTTGAAAATCTACCCCAACTTTGTGAGTGAGTTCAACGCACTCTTGCTACCCGAACATCAAATACTCCCCAAGCATTCTGAAATGCTCACTACTGAACTGCGCATCTTCGCACTTATTCGTCTCGGATTTACCGATAGTGGAAAAATTGCCGCCATGTTGCGCTATAGCATTACTACAATTTACACTTACCGTTCAAAAACAAAAGCACGTGCTATTTCGCCAACTTCTTTCGAAGAAGAAATTATGCAAATAGCTGCATTATAGATACTTTACGTTTTTACAAAACCTTGATTTTTTCAACTCTATGAGGAGGTTATGTTGTCTGAAAATCAGTATATTAGCATCTTTAACAGTTTAGATTTTTCTCATTATCCATTTTTTATATTAAAACGACTCTCTATATTTGCAATCACAGAATGGCAACGTTCATACATATAATCAAGTAGACACATTGCCCATTGATGATTATTCGTTCTAATATTTTAATGTCCATGAAAAAAACTTTTTGGCTGGTAGCCATTTGCTTAACCTTAACAACACAACTATTTGCAGAACGTATTGCCTCCCCTAATGGTAATATTGTAGTAAATATAACTACTAATGCTGCAGGTAACATACTTTACGATGTCGCCTATAAAAATCAACCCGTCATTACGCAAAGTCGTATGGGATTTGATCTTGAAGAGGCCAATCTTTATGAGGGATTCACTATCCTAAATAGTAAAAACGGTACATTCAATGAAAATTGGACACCTGTTTGGGGACAATATGCCCAAATCAATAACCACTACAATTACCTTATAGTAAGTTTCAAACAGCCTAAAACGGGAAATATCATGGATGTTGAATTCCGTGTATATAACGATGGGCTTGGCTTCCGTTACGACCTGTTAGAGCAAGATGGTCTTAATTATGTCACTATTCGTGAAGAGATCTCTGAATTTAACCAAACAGGCAATCACACTGCTTTCTGTATTCCTAACGACTACGACACCAACGAATTTAACTACACCACTAAACCATTTAACAATATTGTTGACGATATGGAGATTAATGGACGTAGTAAAGGGTTTGAATCACGTGCTGTAGGAGGTGTGCAGGTACAAACTCCCTTATTAATTAAAACGGCTGCTCCTTTATATATCAATATTCACGAAGCTGCTATGATAGGCTTTCCTGCCATGGCTTTGAATGTCGATACTGCAACCTTTCAGTTAAGCGCTAACCTTGTTCCCGATAAGTTAGGTAAGAAAGGATATCTACAACTACCGGTTCACTCGCCTTGGCGTACCATTATGGTGAGCGATGATGCGCGCGATATCCTTGCATCGTCATTAATCTACAACCTCAATGAGCCTTGTAAAATTGAAGATACCTCTTGGATTGTTCCTCAAAAATATATGGGCGTATGGTGGGAAATGTTTGTCGGATTAGGACGCTCTTGGGCCTATAGCGACTATAGTAAAGCTAAACCGGGAGTTACTAACTACGAACTCATAGAGCCTAACGGACGTCATGCTGCAAATACCGAACATGTTAAAATGTATATCGACTTTGCCTCAGAACACGGAATAGATGCACTACTCGTGGAAGGATGGAACCACGGATGGGAAGATTGGGCAGCCTATAAGAAAGATATGCATTTTAAGTTTGACCAACCCTACCCGGACTTCGATATCAAAGAGGTACAACGTTATGCCGAAGAGAAAGGGGTGAAGATGATTATGCACCACGAAACCTCTTCAAATGCTGTTAACTACGAAAGAAATCTAGATCGAGCATTCCAATATATGGTCGACCATAACTATCACTCTGTAAAAACTGGTTATGTAGGTTATATGATTCCACGTAGCGAGTACCACTACTCACAATGGATGAACAACCACTACCTCTATGTGGTAGAGCGTGCTGCCGACTATAAAATCATGATCAATAGCCATGAGGCTACACGCCCAACCGGTGTGGGACGTACTTGGCCCAACTGGGTGGCTCAAGAATCGGCGCGTGGTGGAGAGTTCGAAGCTATGGGTGGCAACAATTGCGACCACCTTACCATATTGCCGTTTACTCGTTGCATTGGAGGACCTATGGACTACACTCCGGGAGTTTTCCAAACAGATCTTAGCTATTACAATAAAGATAATCATAACCGAGTAAATACTACATTAACCAAACAATTGGCACTTTATGTTACCATGACAAGTCCATTACAAATGGCTAGTGACCTACCTTCTAATTATGCTCGTTTCTTAGATGCGTTCCAATTCATCAAAGATGTGGCAGTAGACTGGGACAATAGTTGGTATCTTGAAGCAGAACCGGGCGATTACATCACCGTAGCACGTAAGGCTAAAGGAAAAGAAGAATGGTTTGTTGGTGCTATTACCGACGAGAACCCACGCACCGCTACCATGTCGCTCGACTTCTTACCGGCTGGGAAAAAATATATCGCTACCATTTACGAAGATGGTAAAGATGCACACTATAAGGAGAATCCACAAAGTTATAATATCCGCACTGTTGCTGTGAATAGCAAGTCAGTAAT
>CAMTOX010000016.1 GCA_947074225.1 uncultured bacterium | reverse complement strand
GAGATTTCTGAATGTGACTGGAGTTCAGACGTGTGCTCTTCCGATCTCAGGAGAAGTTTCATGCTATGCCACCGTTCGACTTAAAAACTGGTCAGCCATTAGTTGATAACTCAGGTAAAGAGAATTACAGTGTAATGACCGGAAAGTATTTACTTGAACAGATGGCAAAGAATCCACAATTAATAGCCATTTCATCGGCAACGCCTATGGTAATGGGTTTCTTCCCAGAACAGCGTAAGCAAGCGGGGAAACAGTTTATGGATGTAGGAATTGCCGAGGAACATGCAGTTGCTTTTGCCTCTGGTTTGGCAAAGAGTGGTGTGAAACCGGTTTATGGTGTGTATGGAACTTTCTTACAAAGAGCTTACGATCAGCTTTCAGAAGATCTTTGTATGAATAATAATCCTGCTCTCATATTAGTATTCCTTACTGGTGTTTATGGTATTCCAGACGAGTCGCATCAGAGTTTCTTTGATATTATAGAGATTAGCGATATTCCAAATATGGTCTATTTAGCTCCGATATGTAAAGAGGAGTACTTAGCAATGTTAGCTTGGGGGATGAAGCAAAATGAGTTCCCAGTAGCAATTCGGGTTCCTACCAATGGCGTAATATCTAAAAAAGTACCTCTGTTGGACGATTATAGTGATTTAAATAAAGCGGTTGTGATGCAGCAAGGTTCAGAGGTGGCTGTGATAGCTGTAGGGTCGTTCTATGAATTAGGAGAGTCGGTAGTGAAACTTTTAGAAGAGCAACATGGCATTAAGGCTACATTAATAAACCCACGTTACCTTACCGGAGTAGACCATGAACTATTAGATAGGTTGAATGAGCATCATAAACTAGTTATTACAATAGAAGATGGCATAGTCGATGGTGGTTATGGAGAGAAAGTAGATAACTATTTAGGAACATCATCCTTGAAGGTCGTGAATTATGGTTTTGAGAAGAAATTTGTAGATCGTTATGTGGCAAGTGAGCTCATGAAAGCTTCAGGGTTAACCAATTCCCAAATTGTAGAAGATATTATGGGCTATTTGAAATAAGAATAAGAAAATATTAAGAGATAAATAAACTAACATTTTAATGATGCAGAAAGCTGTTGTTATGGCCGACTGTTCTAAAAACAAAGAATTATGAAAGATCAAACTCCAACACCTCACATAGGTGCTAAATTTGGCGATATTGCGGAAACTGTTATTATGGCAGGCGATCCTTTACGTGCTAAATTTATGGCAGAGAAGTATTTAGAGAATCCAGTGCTGTACAATGAAGTGCGTGGTATGTTAGGCTATACAGGTCTTTATAAAGGCAAGCGTGTCTCTATTCAGGGTCATGGTATGGGTATTCCATCTATTGGTATTTACACCTATGAGCTTTTCAACTTCTATGGTGTGAAAACTATTATTCGCGTTGGTTCGGCAGGTGCTATTGATAAAGACTTAAAGATTGGCGATGTTGTTATTGGAATGGGAGCTTGCACAAACTCTAACTATGCAGAGCAATATCGTTTGCCGGGACATTTTGCTCCTATTGCAGACTTTGAATTAACACGTAAAGCGGTGGATGCTGCCGATAAGTTGGGAATTCGCTATAAAGTAGGCAATATCTTTTCTAGCGATACTTTCTATGACGATACCCCTTCGTTGTCTGAATGGCAAAAAATGGGCGTATTATGTGTAGAGATGGAGGCACCAGCATTATATATGAATGCTGCACGTAGTGGCAATAAGGCTTTATGTATTTGTACTATTTCCGATTGTCCTTTTACCGGTGAATTAACTACTCCAGAGCAAAGACAAACCGGTTTTACTAATATGATGGAGGTAGCATTAGAGTTGCTATAATAGCTTATTGTGCATCTAAATATTGAATGGATATTACTGATGTCGATTCAACTTAAAAGAGTTCGTCCAATGAATTGAAGTTCATTGGACGTTTTTTTTCTATGCTTGTGTAATTATAGTTTTATCGGGATTTATAACTCTTTAATTTGAATGAAGTCATGAATAATGCTTGAAAAATTATTCCAATTCATCGTACAATGATATCCAATCGTAGCTATTTCCTCTTGCTTCTATGAAACGAATAAGGTCTTCTCTTTTAATGATTAATGATGCCGTATTTATGCATGGGTGAAAGCTAACCTTTTCACTTTTTGTGAGTGTTTCGTCAATGAATATATGTACTTGTTGTTCGGTATCGTTTATCAATCCAAATGGAGTGACAGAGCCTGGTGTAACTCCTAGATGGCGCATTAAACGTTCGGGTGAGGCAAAGCTAAGCTTCCCTTGTTTAAGTAGTTTCTCAATTTTGTGAATATCCATGTTGGCATCGCAATTCAATAGTACTAAATAGTGCTTGTTGCCTTTGTGATTACGAAAAAATAGGTTTTTGCAATGTGTGGCATCATGTCCTTGCCAATATTGTTTTGCAATTTCAATTGTTGGTGCTTCCGGATGTTCTAAATATTCAAATTGGATATTCAGTTCCTTTAATAGTTCGTAAAGTTTTGGATTGCCATTCATAGTGTGATGATTAATTATATTATTTACTTATTGTTATTCACATCAGATATTGTTTTGAAATAGTCCACTACAGCCTTGTAGAGGTTCTTTTTAGCTTGTTGTTTTTGCATTGCTATGTGATGTGGCATGGTTTCGGGTGTGATGCATGAAACGGTGACGCGTTTAGGTAAAGTTGTAATATTTACTTTTCCTGCAAAAACTAAGATAGGAGTTTGTGTGTGTTCAGATAGTTTATAAATGCCATTAAGAACTTTTCCTTGAAAAGATTGGTTGTCTAAGCATCCTTCGCCTGTGATTATTAAATCTACGGTCTCTATTATTTTCTCAAAATGTGCTTTTTCAAGTAAGTATTCTATTCCCGATTTACTATCTGCCTTAAGAAAAGCCATGCAAGCTGCGCCCACGCCACCAGCCGCTCCGGCACCAGATCTTAGGGAATAGTCTATTCCTAGGGTTTTATAAACCATATTGCTCCAATGTTTCAATCCTTGGTCTAAAATTTCGACCATTTCTGATGATGCTCCTTTTTGTGTTGCAAACACTTTAGCAGCGCCATTATCTCCGTAAAGAGTATTGTTTACGTCGCAAAGTAACGTGAATGAGCAAGATTTTAAATCCGGAATAATATATTCGCAATTAATCTGGTCTATTTTCAATAAATTTTCACCTATGGGTGAAAGCAAATTTCCCATTTCATCGAGGAATTTAAAACCCAAAACATTCATAATACCCATGCCTGCATCGTTTGTGGCACTTCCGCCAATGGTGATTGTAATGTTTGTGTTACCTTGTTCTAAGGCATGCTTTAATAGGAGTCCTGTACCCATAGTAGTGGTGAGCATTGGGTTATATTCTGTTTCTTTCAGAAGTGTTAATCCAGATGCTGCAGCGAGCTCTATAATTGCGCTTCTGCAAGGAAGTTGTAGGTAGCTTGCAGTGATGGGTCTGAAGAGTGGATCGAGTGTTTCTATTTCTGTTAAGTGGCCTCCCATGAACCGATGTAGTATCTCTATAGTGCCTTCGCCGCCATCGGCAATGGGAAGAGCAATGCTCTCCACTTCCTGTAAAATATGATGCAGAGCCTGTGAAATTACCTCTGTAGCCTCCAACGAGGTAAGGGTACCTTTAAAGGAATCGGGGGCAATGAGGATGGTATGTGGTAGTTTAATTTTCATAGGTTTCACCGTTAAATGAGGCGTATAATTTATTGTTTAACTTTTTAGTATGATGTTTTTTACTAAATGTTTATATGATAAATAGATAGTTCTTTTCTTGATTGTTATCTCTTTTAATAAAGTGATTATTTGAGTGTTGAATCAATAAATAGAGTTGTAAAATATATAAAAATAAAATTGTTGTTAGAGCTGTTCAAAGTAGTAAAGATAATTTTATAAGCAATATGATGAAGTAAAACTTTACCGTTTACAATGCTACCTTCTCTTTTTTTTCTTTTACTTTGAACAATGCTTTTGCAATTATTAATTTCAATAGTTGCAAAAGTAATTATTTTTTATGAATGACTTTATAATAGTTTGGAGTAGTATTTATGTTGATTTTTTTGAATTTTTTCTCATGCAAAACATGTTATTGTTGAAAATAAATTTCCTTAGAAATGATTAAAAATGGCACTGTTCTCTCTTGCAATAATGGTGTGAAATTATTATCTTTGCAATGCTTCAGTATGCGAATAGTGCTGATAGTAAAAGTGTTGAATAGCATCCTATTGTGTTGCCTAAATAAGAGTCCATTATGTCAGACCAAAACCATTCATCGGAGAGTGAATATGTAGAACCATCATCAGAGTTTACTTCTGGGGAAGATGTATCCACCTATAGTCATTCAGAGTATAAAGTTCCCGAGGTAAGTGAGGGCGATGATCACCGTCACCTGACGGGGATGTATCGTACCTGGTTTTTAGATTATGCTTCATATGTGAATTTGGAGCGTGCCATACCTCATATATTTGATGGCTTAAAGCCAGTACAGCGCCGTGTGTTGTACTCTATGAAACGTTTGGACGATGGGCGTTACAATAAAGTGGCAAATATTGTGGGTCATACTATGCAGTTTCACCCTCATGGCGATGCTTCTATTGGCGATGCCTTGGTAAATATAGGTCAGAAGAATCTTTTGGTCGATACTCAAGGAAACTGGGGTAATATTCTCACTGGCGATGGTGCTGCTGCGCCACGTTATATTGAAGCACGTTTAACCAAGTTTGCTCTTGAGGCAGTTTTCAATGCCAAGACAACCGATTGGAAACCTTCGTACGACGGACGTAATAAAGAGCCAATAGCGCTTCCTGTAAAGTTCCCTTTACTGTTAGCACAAGGCTCGGAAGGTATTGGCTTAGGTTTGAACTCACGTATTCTTCCTCATAACTTTAATGAACTTATTGATGCTTCTATAGCTTACCTACGCAATGAACCGTTTGCGCTTTATCCGGACTTCCCAACAGGAGGTATGGTCGATGTGAGTAAGTATAATGATGGTGAGCGTGGCGGACGTGTGAAAATACGTGCTAAGATAGAGAAGATAGATAATAAAACCTTAGCCATTACAGAGATTCCATATGGTACTACCACCAGCAAGGTGATTGAGACTATTTTGAAGGCTAATGAAAAGGGTAAAATCAATATTAAGAAGGTTGACGATAATACATCGGCCAATGTGGAGATTTTGGTTTATTTAGAGAGTAAGACTTCTAGCGATAAAACTATTGATGCTTTATATGCCTTTACTGCTTGTGAGGTGAGTTACTCTCCAAACTGCTGTGTTATTGACGATAATAAGCCTCATTTTATTACTGTAAGCGAAGTTCTTAGACGCAATACAGATAAAACGGTAGAGTTACTCAAAGAGGAGCTTAATATTCAACGTAGCGAACTGTTAGAACAGTTACATTTTGCCTCTTTAGAAAAGATTTTTATTGAAGAACGTATCTATAAGGATAAACAATTTGAGAATGCTAAGAGTACCGATGAAGCTCTGGCGCATATTGATGGTAGATTAGAGCCATTTAAGAAAGATTTTGTGCGTGATGTTACTCGTGACGACTTGTTGAAGTTGTTAGAGATTAAGATGTCGCGTATTTTGCGCTTTAATTCTGATAAAGCTAAAGATAGTATTGCTTTGTTGAATGAACAGTTGGCCGATGTGGATTATAAAATTGCCAACATTATTGAGCACTCTATTCATTGGTTTGAACATTTGAAGAAGAATTTCGGTGGTGATCGTACACCGCGTATGACCGAGATGCGAGGTTTTGAGACTATTCAAGCATCGAAGGTGGTAGAAGCCAATGAAAAGCTTTACATAAACCGTACAGAAGGATTTATTGGAACCTCGCTCAAGAAAGATGAGTATGTATGTAACTGTTCTGATATAGACGATATTATTATCTTCTTTAAAGATGGTAAGTATAAAGTAGTTAAAGTTGCCGATAAGCTCTATGTGGGTAAGAATGTTATTCATGTGGCTGTATTTATAAAGAACGATAAACGCACTGTTTACAATGCCATTTATAGAGATGGACGCAGCGGTGCTTACTATATTAAACGATTTGCCGTGTATGGTGTTACTCGCGATAAGGATTACGATGTTACTCAAGGTAAAGAGGGTAGTCGCGTGATTTACTTTACTGCTAATCCAAATGGTGAGGCCGAGACTGTAAAGGTGGCATTGAAACCTACAACACGAAGAATTCGTAATTTAGTATTCGAGAAAGATTTTAGCGAGATAGCTATTAAAGGACGTCAGTCTATGGGTAATATCTTGACTAAGTTCGATGTACATAAGATATTGCTAAAGCAGAAGGGTGGTTCCACTCTTGGTGGTAGTGAGATATGGTTTGATAAAGACGTGTTGCGTTTAAATGTGGATAAACGTGGTGAATTGCTTGGCGAATTCTTTGCTGGCGATCAGATATTGGTTATTACCAAAGGTGGTGATTATTATACAACCAGTTATGATTTAAATAATCATTTCGATGAAGATATTCTTCGAATAGAGAAGTTTGATAGTGGTAAGATTTGGTCCTTGGCTCTTTATGATGCCGAACAGGGCTATTATTATATTAAACGTTTCCAATTGGAGCAGTCGGTAAAACGTCAGTCGTTAATTGGAGGTAACCAATTTTCTCGCCTAACATTATTGAGCGATGAACTTTATCCATGTTTTGAAGTGATTTTTGGCGAAGGCGATTCATTCCGCGAGGCTTTGAAATTAGATGTGGATGAGTTTATAGGAGTGAAAGGGTTTAAAGCTAAGGGAAAACGTATTAGTACTTATAGTATTGGTGCAATAAAAGAGTTAGACCCCATTCATAAAGTAGAAAATGTTGTTCCTGAAACAGCTCAAGGCACATATATTGCAGAGGATGAAGATGGTGGAGATGGTAGTGATGTTTCTTTATCAGAGAGTCGTGTGATAGACAATGTGGAGATAGTAACTTCACGTCCATCAGATCCAGAACAAGTGTTGGATAATAGTTCTGAAGATTTGGATGATCCTGAAGTAGATGAGATTACTGGGCAGATGAGCCTATTTTAATTTAAACACTATGATAATTTATTGTCATAACTATACTATGGTAATTATGAAACCTTATTTGATTGCTGTGCTGTTTGTTCTATTCTCTGTACCTATATTTGCTCAAGGCGATATGGAGTCAATGGCTTTTGATGATATAGAGATAGATGGTTTTGAGAATGTTTGGGTAAAGAGTGAGTTGTTTGCACTTCCTAATGCTTCTGGTAGTGCAGTAATAGAGAGGGTAGCACGTCCGAAAGGAGGTAATACAAATTTTATTATTCATGTTCAAAACTATTGGGGTCGATTGCTTCAAGCAGCGGTAAATAAATATCCGATAGAGATGTTGAATAGGCAGGGGTATACCTATTTGATAGTAACAAATTTTACTGTAGATAGTGAAGGTAAAGTGGTGGTAGATTCCGTTTATGGAGGATCCAACTTAGGATATGATATTATTTTAGCACAAAAAATGTTTAATGATTATAAAAAATGGCGTCCGGCACTATGTAATGGGGCGGATTGTCGAATGAAATTTTCGTTGAGAGTTGACTTATCGTTATGATAAGATTAATATAAGTTTTAAATTGAAAGTGTTAAGAGTGATTTTATTGAAAAATAAAATCACTTTTTTAATTTTAATGAATTTAACTAGTTGATTTGTAGGGATAAATAATTGTTTCTATTTTTGTAAGCAAAATTAAAACACTTATGAGTCAGATATCCTCTTTTCAAGATTTAAAGGAACACTTACAGAAGGTAAGTAGCCGTAAAAAAATGGCAGTAGCTAATGCTGTAGATGCTCATTCATTAGAAGCAGTAATGATGGCTGTAGAATCAGGAATAGTAGAAGCCTATTTAGTGGGCGATGCTGCTACTATTTCTAATTATGATATTATAGCCAATGCATCATCAGACTATGTACATATCATTGACATTCCCGATGTGCTTGAAGCAACTCTTGAAGCAGTACGTATGGTACGTTCAGGCGAATGCGATATTTTAATGAAAGGTTTAGTAAATACCGATGTGATATTGCGTGCCATATTAGATAAGGAGAAGGGTTTAATGTCTCCGGGAAATATTTTAACCTACAATGCTGCTTTAAATATTCCAGGTTATCATAAATTGGTGTTCTTTAGTGACCCAGCAGTAATTCCTGCACCAAACTTAGAGCAGCGTAAAGCTATTATTCGTTATGGTGTTGCTGCGGCTAAGAAATTTGGTATTGCACAGCCTAAAGTAGCTTTATTACATGCAACAGAAAAGCCAAATCCGAAGATTGTATTCATGCAAGATTACGTAGATATATTAGAGTCGTGGCGTAATGGTGAATTTGGCGATTGTATTATAGATGGTCCTATGGATGCATTCTTAGCTCTCGATAAAGAACGTGGTGCAATTAAAGGTGTAGAGACTCCAATTTTGGGTGAAGCAGATATCTTGATATTCCCCGATTTCCAATCGGCTAACTGTTTTTATAAAGGTTTAGTATCTTTTGCCGGTGCCGGTATGGCAGGTTTGCTTCAAGGAACAGATAAACCAGTGGTGTTGACCTCTCGTAGTGACGATACCGAATCTAAATTTAATAGTATTTGCATGGCCAGTGTATTGGCATAAAATATTGCTATTTCTTTAGAATACTTTTTTAGAAACCTATTTAACTTATAAATCTATATACGAGTTATGTATAAAATTTTAGTATTGAATCCCGGCTCAACTTCAACAAAGTTTGCCGTATTTCACGATGGTGAAAATGTATTTCAACAGACTTTACGTCATAGTGGCGAAGAGTTAGCTCCATTCTCAAATGTAGCCTCTCAGTATGAGTTTCGTAAAGAGACAATTTTAGATTGTTTGAAAACGAATAATGTGTCCGTGGATTTTAATATTGTAGTTGGTCGTGGAGGTTTGTTAAAGCCAGTAGAGTCTGGTGTATATGAAGTGAACGATGCTATGCGTAATGATTTAATGTCGGCAACCTATGGTGAACATGCTAGTAATTTGGGTGGTTTAATCGCAGCCGATATTGCAGCTTCTATTCCAGGTTGTCGTGCAGTAATTGCCGATCCGGTAGTGGTAGATGAATTACAGCCAGAAGCTCGTATCAGTGGTCATCCGTTAATGCCTCGCATCTCTATTTTTCATGCCTTGAATCAGAAAGCTATTGCTCGTATGCATGCTCAGAAAGAGGGTAAAAGCTATCAAGATATGAATTTGGTAGTAGCACACTTGGGTGGTGGTGTATCTGTGGGTGCTCACCAAAAAGGTCGTGTTATAGATGTAAACAATGCCTTGAACGGTACAGGTCCTTTCTCTCCAGAGCGTGTGGGTACTGTTCAATCGTTTGCTTTAATAGATATTTGTTTCAGCGGTAAATATTCTCAACAAGAGATTAAGAAGATGATTGTTGGTAATGGTGGTTTGATGGCTCACTTAGGTACCAATGATGCTTATGAAGTAGAGAAACGTTCACTATCTGGTACGGATCCTCATGCAAAATTGGTATACGATGCTATGGCATACAATGTAGCTAAAGAGATAGGTGCTGCTGTAGCTGTGTTGAAAGGCAATGTAGATGGTATCTTAATAACTGGTGGTATTGCCTACGATAAAGGTTTCTGTGCTTATATTGAGGATATGGTTAAGAGTATGGCTCCAGTATATGTTTACCCAGGTGAAGATGAATTAGGTGCTTTGGCAATGAATGGTTTAAGAGTTCTTGAAGGAGAATCGACAAGCGTTTATTGTTAATTTCAATAGAAGTTTTTACTTAATAGATATAATAAAGGCTCTATCCTTATTGGGTAGGGCCTTTATTGTGTATTTATATATTCAAGTTTCAATATATGAACCCAAAGCACTTAATTTGATAATATCCGATTAAAAAATGGATAATAATTAAGATGCTTCTTTTAAATAATGAGAAATTAAATGTAACTTAGCGCTCTTAAATTAGTGATATAATGAGTTTCTTTTCAAAATTAATAGCCGGTGGAGTAGGATTTGTACTGTGGGGTCCGATAGGTGCATTGTTGGCATTATTCCTTGAGTCGCAGTTGTTTGCATCAAAGGAAGAACATGTGGGTAAGAGGAGGCATACGGCCACTCAAGGCGATTTTCGCATGTCGTTATTAGTGCTTCTTGCTGGTGTTATGAAGGCCGATGGTGAGGTGAAGAAGTCTGAACTAACGCTTGTGAAGCAATATTTGGTTCAGATATTCGGTGAAGACGATGCCTTAGAAGCATTACAGCTACTAAAACAGGTGTTGCAAAAAGATTTTGAAGTAGAGCCTATCGCTATTCAGGTGGGTATGAACATGAATAGTTCTTCTAAATTGCAATTGGTGCATATGCTTTATAGTATAGCTCATGCTGATGGTGAGGTAGTACCTGCCGAGGAGGCAATGATAGCTAATATTGCACGTTTAATGCGTTTAAGTGAGTTGGATGTTAATTCTATAAGAGCAATGTTCCAAACTCAAGTCAATAAAGATTGGGCTTATGAGGTGCTTGAAATAACTCCAAATGCAAGTAATGATGATGTGAAAAAGGCTTACCGACGCATGGCTATGAGATTTCACCCAGATAAAGTTGCTACAATGGGTGAGGATATTAAACAATCGGCAACAGAGAAGTTTCGTAAGATTAATGAAGCTTATGAAACAGTTAAAAAAGAGAGAAATATGGGTTAATATAACGCAAAGCGTTATTGCTCTAATAATATAAATATGATTTCAACTTAATAAATGCTATGAAGAGATTCTTTTTAATGTTACCATTGTGTTTCTGTTTGTTTGCCGTTCAGGCTCAAACCGAGAAGTATTTCAATATATCCAAATATTCAGATATCTATAATGCGGTGTTGCGAGAGCTTGAGTTAAACTATGTAGATAGTTTAAAGCATGACCAACTTACTGAAATAGCGATAAGTAGAATGCTCTATTCTTTAGATCCATATACTAATTATATACCGGAATCAAAAGAAGAAGATGTTCGCCGTATGCGCTCTGGTGAGTATGGTGGTATTGGTTCAATGATTATGCAACGTGGTGATAGTATTTATATTTCTGAGCCCTATGAAGGTATGCCTGCACAACGTGCCGGTATATTACCAGGCGATAGAATTATAGAGATAGATGGCGTGAAACTTTCTAATAAAAGTGTTGCCGAAGCTAGTGAAATGTTACGTGGAACTCCAGGTACAGAGATAGTGGTGAAGTTGGCACGCGATGGAGAGCGTAAACTCATAGTGAAAAAGTTTAAGCGTGAGGTAATTCAAGTGCCTACCATTCCATATTTTGGGGTACTATCAGATAGCATAGGCTATGTTATGATTAGTGATTTTGTGGATCGTACTTCGGGCGATTTTAAAACAATCATGCATGACTTGGTAAAAGATTTTGGAGTAAAGTCATTAATTATAGATTTACGCGATAATGGTGGTGGTTTAGTAGACCAAGCGGTAAATATATTGAGTCTCTTTTTGCCTCGTAACTCACCGGTAGTAACCATTAAAGGGCGTTCATTGGAAGAGGAGAAGGTGTATCGCACTACAAATGATCCTATATATCCAACTATGCCATTGGTGGTAATGATAAACGGAAATACAGCTTCTTCGTCCGAAATTCTTGCCGGAGCATTACAAGATTATGACCGTGCTGTAATTATTGGTGAGCGAAGTTTTGGTAAAGGTTTAATACAGAATATTCGTCGTTTACCCTATAATAGCTTCTTGAAAGTAACTGTTGCTAAATATTATACTCCTAGTGGCCGTTGTGTTCAGGCCATAGATTATGGTCAGCGTCAAGATAATGGTCGTGATAGGGTAGTGCCCGATAGTTTAACAAGTACCTTTAAGACTGCTTCCGGAAGAACAGTTCGCGATGGTGGAGGTATAACTCCCGATGAGAAACTAAAGAGTGTAGACAGAGTGAATATAGCCTATTACCTCTATTCGCAACATATGTTCTTTGATTATGCAAATCTCTTCTTTAAAAAGCATCCAACTATTGCTCCAATGAAAGAGTTTACACTCTCTGATGCTCAATACCAAGAGTTTGTAGATTACGTTTTGGCAAAGAACTTTACATATAGATTAGAGAGCGAAAAGTATTTGCAAGATTTGAAAGAGATTGTGCGTGTGGAAGGTTATGACGAAGTAACAGATACGTTGTTTAAAAACCTTACCGATGCCTTACAACCAAATGTAAAGAGCGACTTGGAACGTTATAGAAGTGATATTCAACAACTGTTAGAACAAGAGATAATAAAACGTTATTACTATCAGAGAGGTGCTATAGTGGTAAACCTGAAAGGTGATAGATGGTTAGAGAAGTCGATAGAGATACTTGAACATCCACAGGAGTATAATGAATATTTAAAGGCAGATAAGGTAAGAGAATAATATATTTGCTGTAATATAAAATGCCAATAGTAATTTCATAATTATTTAAGCTGTAAAGAGCAGGTTGTAGAAGTTCTATTGATGTTTATTTG
>CAMTOX010000015.1 GCA_947074225.1 uncultured bacterium | reverse complement strand
ATTTAAATAAGCCCTTGAGAATTGCATGAAATATTTATTCTGAACATCGGTAAAGCTTTACACGATTCTGAAAGCGTTTTTTTTCTACTAAAATTACCTTCTAAATAGGTTATTATTAAATACCCCTTATTATTATTAAATTATTCAATAATTAATATTCACGTTCAGTTTACTTGTTTCGACTCTCTAATTAGTTGATGAAGGTGGTAATCTTTATTTTTTTATTATTTTTGTGGAATTATCTAAAACACCTTATTTAAACCAAAACAGTTTCTCATGACTGCTACCAGCAAATTAAAATTCAGTTCAGCTTTCTGGACTGCCAACTTCAGTGAAATGTTGGAACGTATGGCATACTATGCCGTATTTATTGTTATCACACTTTATCTTTCGAATATTTTAGGATTCAATGATTTTGAGGCTAGTATTATTTCCGGACTCTTTTCGGGAGGTCTCTATTTCTTACCTCTCTTCACTGGTGCCTATGCCGATAAAATAGGATACCGCTTTTCCATGTTACTTGCATTTACTCTACTTACCATAGGGTATCTTGCTTTAGGCATATTGCCTTTGATGTTAGAATCATTAGGTTTGGTTTCGTATGCCGAGAAGACCCAATTCATGGGTCTTCAAGATAGTGGCTGGCGTTGGCTGATTGTCCCTATCATGTTGATAATCATGGTAGGTGGTGGGTTTATAAAGTCTATCATCTCTGCTTCCGTTGCACGTGAAACCACCACTGAAACTCGTGCACGCGGTTATTCAATCTTTTATATGGTAGTAAACATTGGTTCATTTAGTGGTAAATCGGTTATAGATCCCCTGCGTGGTGTTATGGGCGATAGTGCCTATCTCTATATCAATTTCTTCTCGGGAATACTCTGTTTTATTGCACTCATTACCATCTACTTTCTTTATAAATCGGCACATACTGCCGGCGAAGGAAAGAGCATGGCCGATGTAGGTCGCGGTTTACTCAAAGTCCTCACCAATGGTCGACTGCTTACACTAATACTTATTGTTACAGGTTTCTGGATGGTACAACAACAACTCTACGCTACGATGCCGAAATATGTTATACGTATGGCTGGTGAAACTGCTAAACCGGGTTGGATAGCCAATGTAAATCCACTTATTGTGGTGCTCTGCGTAAACTTTATTACTAAATGGATGGCAAAGCGCAAAGCATTGACTTCTATGATTATAGGTATGTTTTTAATTCCACTTTCTGCGCTTTTCATGGCAAGTGGGAACCTATTGGGTAGTGCCGAAATATTAGGCATGCACCCCATTACATTAATGTTAATAATAGGTATCATGTTCCAAGCCTTAGCGGAATGTTTCATCTCTCCCCGCTATTTGGAATACTTTTCGCTTCAAGCTCCCGAGGGTGAAGAGGGTTTGTACTTAGGATTTAGTCATCTTGATGTCTTTCTATCCTCTATTATAGGCTTTGGATTGTCGGGAATTTTGCTCACTAAATATTGTCCGGATCCTGCTCTCTTTGAAAATCATCAGGATTGGGTTGCCGCAACGGCAAATGCTCACTATATTTGGTATATCTTTGCAGGTATAGGAGCTGTGGCAGCTGTAGCATTATTAATTTACGGGTATGTAACCCGAAAAATGGATGCTAAAAAGGCCATGGCTAAATAATAGTGTTGTTAGATTTTTTGTGAATAGTTGAATATGAATATTTTATCTTTAAAAGAACGTTCGGAAGATACCAGTGTTGCTACAATAGGATTCTTTGATGGATGCCATTGTGGCCATAGTTTTGTGTTAGAAAAATTGAGAGAAGCGGGTCAGAAATATGACCTATTGCCCATGGTAGTCTCTTTTTTAAACCACCCTCGACTTTTTTTCGAACCACATAGTAACTTTAAATTGCTTAGTACCCCTGAAGAGAAGTTGTCGCTTCTCTCTACTAAAGGAGTGAGGAATTGTTTGTTACTCTCTTTCGACGAAACCGTTAAAGATATGACTTCCAAAGCTTTCATGGACCTTTTGGCCGAACAATATGGTGTACGTATGCTTTTGGTGGGCTATGATCATAGGTTTGGATGCGATCGCGATACTACTTTTGAAGAGTTGAAAAGTTATGGCGAAACCATGGGCGTCTACGTGGAACAACTCCCTGCATTCATTCCTGGCAGCGAAAAAATAAGCTCCTCGGCCATACGACGTGCTTTAGAGCAAGGCGATGTAGAGTTGGCAAATCGGATGTTGGGATACCACTACTTCGTAACCGGTAAGGTCATTGCAGGAAAACAAAATGGTAGAAAAATTGATTTCCCTACCGCCAATTTAGATATTGCACCCAATAAAATGGTACCCAAAGATGGTGTTTATGCCGTGGAAGTAGTTATTGAAGGCGCATTTTATAGCGGATTATTGAACATTGGATACCGACCTACCCTATCGGGAAAAGAAAAATCGGTCGAAGTACACATTTTAGATTTTAATGGCGATTTGTATGGAAAAAACATTACCATACAGTTCCTTTATCGACTTCGAGATGAGCAACGTTTTGATTCGTTAGATTCTCTTAAAGAGCAGATTATGCGCGATAAGAGTGCATTGTTGGAACGCCGTTTAGAGAGTCATTCATCAACTTTGTAGCTTATTCTCTCCCTTTATATACCCGATTTATAAAGGGGTTAAAAAAGTGATAGAGGTAAAAAAAGCATGAAAAAAAGAGAAATTTGTGCGATAATATTTTGAACATATCAATAAAATATCTATTTTTGCACTCCGATTCAACGATGGTTGAATGTTGATGTAATGCGAAAATAGCTCAGTTGGTAGAGCACAACCTTGCCAAGGTTGGGGTCGCGGGTTCGAGTCCCGTTTTTCGCTCTTGTTTTTTAAAGCTCTACTCGCTCGGATGGTGGAATGGTAGACACGAAGGACTTAAAATCCTTTGGCCATAACGGCTGTGCGGGTTCAAGTCCCGCTCCGAGTACGATAGACGGTAAGCTCTCTTTTCTGTATAGAATTAGAGAGCTTACTTTTTTTATATGTATACCTCTGCTTCGTACATAACACCCTCAAAAGAGGAGTAAAGTAACTGTTATAAAGAGTTCACAACACACTTCTAACCACGCTCTATAATCCTTTTATAAACCTACTCGAGTTAAAGAGTAACAAAAAACAACAAGTAACCGAGGTTATTTGTTGTTTGGTATTTTGTTTGTGCACTTTTTCTGTGCAATCTGAAATAGAACGAGGCTTAGAGTTGTCCGTTTTGAACCAAGATTATGATACGTTCAATAATTTCATCATCTTTATTGCTACCATATTCACTCTTTAGGCTTGCTCCAAAAAGTCCTGCAAACATTTGGTAGAATCCTGCTCGGAATCCGCCACGATAGGCCTTAATAAGTTCGTAAGAGGTCATTTCAAACTCGCGGTCAATAATGCGTATCAGTAGTTTTCCTTGGTTATAGGTCAATTTCTTAAATTTCTCTTCTTCACGGTTGTAAAGCTCTTTCTCAAAGCCTTTCATATATCGGTCGCGTGCTTTTTTATCGGGTAGTTTCATCAAAGTATCGTTGGTTTCTCGAACAACCTCTTTGATATATTGCGCTAAAGGCAGTACACGTTTCACATCGCGTACGGTGCGCCAATAAAACTTCTCCTCTTTTTTATTTTTGAAATTCATGGGTGGATAGACATAGATTGTAGGGAGCTTATATTGTGGCACAGTATCTCCATTCTCTACCACGCACGGAGTGAGTACCTCCAGTTCTTTAGGTTTCATTTTCAATACCGTTCTTTGCGACACTGCAGTGGCCGAAAAAAGTATGGAAAAACTGAGAATTGTTGCTTTCAATCGTTGTTTCATACGGCAAATATAAAGAATTTGTTTATTAATAGCTCTATATTTCACCATTTTTCGTGAATTATAGAGGCGTTATTTACTTGGGGTTTTGCCATACCTCATAACTTCTCAAGGTATGAAAAACAGTGTTTTGATTTTGCTATTACTTCTCACAATATCCTCTGTGAGTGGTCAGATTACCACTGTGATACCGCAATCTTTTCTTCCCGGCGATGCCTCTGTGGCCTATCGTAACCGCTGGTCGGTGTTTCATAATCCGGCAGCCTTAGCGCATCAGGAGGCATTTCAAGTAGGGATGCTCTATGAGAACCGTTACATTGTTCCAGAACTCTCTAATGAAGTAATCTATGCACAGCTCCCTACTCCCTATTTCCAAATAGGTCTCTCCTACTCTTTCTTTGGCTATTCGGTCTTTAACGAAATGCTGGCTGCTGTAACTTTGGCTCGTACATTTGGAAAGTTTCGCTTAGGTGTAGAGTGTCTTTATTATACCCTATATCTTTCTGAAATAGAGCGATACAAAGGTACCGTAACAGCTCAAGTAGGTGCTCAAATAGATGTTACCGAACAATTCACCATAGGTATCTCTATTTTCAATCCTGTTTTTTCTAAAGTAAAAACGGTGCCCGATACCCGTTTACCGGTCATTTTGTCCATAGGTACCGACTACCGATTTCATACCCAACTCTGTTGGTTAGTAGAGGTATCTAAGGATTTAACAACCCCATTACGTGTTGGTACCGGTATAAACTATCGTCCGGTGCCCGAATTGTTGGTAGGTGTTGGGGTAAATATATGGCAGTCGGTACGCCCTAATCTCTGTGTTGGGCTCTTTTATAAAGGGGTGTCGCTCAATTTACAGAGCAGTTATCAGTATCCATTAGGGTTTGTATTGTCGGGACTCTTTAGCTATACCTTCTTATGAAACAGCTCTTCATAGTAATTTGTTTCTGCTCTTTGGCCTTTATAGTTCAGGGCCAGATACCTCAGTTTACGGTGCAGGAGGCCATTGATCGGATATACGATTTCTTAACCGAAGATGATGCAATAGTAGATTACGATGGTATATATCAGACTTTACAAGAGCTGTCGCAGCATAAAATAAACTTGAATAACACCACTCCCGAAGCTATGAGTGCGCTTCTATTTCTGTCGGATCAGCAGGTTGAGAACTTCTTCTATTACCATTATCGGGTTGGGAGCTTACAGTCGCTTTATGAGTTGCAGTTGGTCGATGGTTTCGACAACTTTACCATTGCCTTGATGCTTCCGTTTGTAGAGCTACTTGCGCCCCACGTGGAACCTACCCCACTCTCCTTTAAAGAGATATGGAACCATGGTGTTCATGCTATAGATGGGCGGTTTGATGGTTCGTTTCCTAAACGGAAAGGGTATAGTGCTAAAACCGATTCTACAGCACCTGCTTATTTGGGTGCTCCTTTGGGTGGCATGGTGCGCTACCGCTTTAGCAGTAGCAATAGGCTCTGGTTTGGTGTGTCGGGCGAGCAAGATGCAGGTGAGCCTTTTTGGGGCTCTTATAGGCGTGGTTTCGACTCGTACCATATCTACTTTCAATATCATGGTGTAAAGTGGCTAAAACGGTTTGTTTTGGGTGATTTTAGGGCAGGTTTTGGTCAGGGTCTTGTGTTTGGTTCGGCATTTCGTACTGGTAAGAGCGGCGAGGTTCTCCCTTCGGCAGTGAGTGAATTGGGTATGAGGCGTATGGCATCGTTAACCGAGTATCTTTATTTGCGAGGTGTAGGGGCTACATTCCAGGTGGGTAAAGTAGATGTAACAACCTTTTACTCTATTCAGCAGATGGATGCCGATACGATAGGAGGTAGTTTCAGCACCTTTAAAACCGATGGATACCACCGTACACTTTTAGAGCAGAGCAAGCGCAACACAGTGTGGCGTCAAGCTTTAGGGGTCCATGTCGACTACGATTACGCACTCTTTCAGTTGGGTGCCACCCTTTATGGGGCCTTGCTCAATGTGCCAATTGTACCAACCGATAAACCATACAATCGGTATGCTTTTCGTGGTAAGATGCAAGGAGCCGCCTCTGTCGACTACCGTTTCCGTTGGCGCATGTTACAGTTTTGGGGAGAGACTGCACTGAATCAGGAGGCTGCAGTGGCTACTCTTAATGCTTTGGAAGTGTCGCCGGTAAGTATGCTCACCCTCACCCTACTGTATCGTTACTATTCGCCACGCTATAACCTCTTTTTTGCTCAAGGATTTTCTGAGAACGGAAGTGTTACCAACGAGCAGGGTCTCTATGTAGGTATGCGCTTCACTCCCCTACCTGCTGTGCGCCTTACCGCCTATGCCGACCTATTTGCCTATCCCTGGTTACGCTATGGCACCAAGAGTCCTACTGCCGGTTACGACCTTTTTCTGCAAAGCGACTGGATTATTACCTCCGATTTAATACTACAAGGGCGTGTGCGTTATCGACAAAAAGAGGATTTTGAGACCACCGAACTTGTTACTCCCGAAGTGGTTGATATGGGTATAGGGTTGTTGCGCATAGACCTAATCTATTTAATGGGAGAGTGGAATTTCCGCAGCTATGTGCAAGGAACGTTAGCTAAAGAGCCTTCAAAATCAACCACCTATGGTTGGATGTTAATGCAAGAGGCTACTTGGCGTTCTAATCGGTTGGGCCTCTCCTGCTCCGGTAGATTTGAACTGTTTCAGGCCGACGATTATGCCAACAGACTTTACTGTTTAGAGCGGAATATCCCTACCTATTTTTACACCCCTGCGCTCTACGGTACAGGGTGTAGGTACTACCTGCTCTTGAGCTACCGTTGGCAACGTTACCTCACACTGTCGGCGCGGTTTGCACAGACGCGCTACTTTGATGGACGCACTACCATAGGCTCTGGCAACGACCAGATCACAGGTTCTCTACGCACCGATTTCCAAATTTATATGTTGTGGCAAATTCCAAATAAGAGGCAACAGAAGAGAAACGGTTATTTATGAGATAGAAAATTTATTTGCCATAATTACTTCAGGTTGCTTACAAAGTGGGAGCAAAGTCGTACCAAAGTCGAATCAAAGTCGGATATAGGATCCGAATTTGGTTCGACTTTGGTCTCTCTTTTTAGGAGCTTTGGAAGCACTAAAGTGTCCATTCTTTAAACAGATTATTACCGAATTGTAGTGGAAAGTATAGATCGAAAATGGTTATTCCTTTCATTGAATAGGAAAAAAGTAAATAGTTTTGGGTAGATATTCAGCAAATAATGAGGCTTACAATACTATTCCTTAAAAGATTATTGAATGTATGAAATAGAACAATCTTCTTATTATAGATTGTAAATGTGTTTTGATTTTATGGAATTAAAGCGTCATTTGCTATGCTCCTATAGGCCAAAAAAGGGTTTATTTTACCGACAACTATTACTTATAAATGCAATGCATACATTCATAAAAAGAGTATATTATTAGTAATAGTATGGTCTATAGTGTAATTTCGCTCCATGCTATTACCTCTTCAAATACAAAAATTGTATGAAAGAATTAATTGCTAAAACCTTATAAATTAGTATTTAATGGTTTAATAATAGGGTCTATAGATTGTAGATAGTTGTTGCAGCAATAGGCTAAAGATCTTTTCTTTTATATTTTCATTCTGATAAGAAAACATTTATAAGTAAGATAATAGACTATACAATTAACTATTGCTAAGAGGCAATAGAGCAAATTGCACCAAGAAAACTGCACTACAATAGGCCAAATGGCAATGCATATGGCAAAATATAGCACTATTAAAGCCAAAAGAATGAGATAAGTTTTATCTATAGCCTTATAGTTGTAAAACACTGTAACAATGCCAAATACCATAATTGTGCTACCAGCTAAAATAGGGACGATATCTCCCGGATGTATGTTAAGAAGTAGAATACCTATGAGTATCCAATAAAGTGTGAGTGAATAGATCCACCCTTGGTTATGCTTGCGCATAGATTCAATATATTTCATTTTCTAATATTGTTTCTTTTTGAATTACAATTATTTAGCCAATAGTTAAATAGTAGGGATAATAATTCTAAAAACTTGTGCTATTTATCTTTTAACAGAGAGGGTTAAGTATCAGATAATGGAAAAAATATGTACCTTTGCGGGTCTAAAAATGAAGCTAATATATGAACTATCAATAGAAGTATTGATACGATAACTGATTATGGAAAAAAAACTATTTATAGAGACTTATGGATGCCAGATGAATGTTGCCGATAGTGAGGTGGTGGCATCTATTATGCAGTCGGATGGATTTGAAGTTACAGAAGATATTAATGAAGCCGATGCTATATTGGTAAATACTTGCTCAATTCGCGATAATGCAGAGCAAAAAGTAATAGGTCGTTTACAATATTATCAATCCATTCGTCGTAAACGTAAGCATTTAATTGTAGGTGTGATAGGTTGTATGGGCGAGCGTATGCAGCAGGAATTGATAGATGAGCATGGAGTAGATTTCGTGGCCGGTCCCGATTCATACCTGGATTTACCAAACTTAGTGGGTGCGGTTGAACAAGGTGAGAAGGCCATAAACGTGGAACTTTCTACTACCGAGACTTATAAAGATGTTTTGCCGGCACGTATTGGCAAATCAATATGTGGTTTTGTAAGTATTATGCGTGGTTGCAATAACTTCTGTTCTTACTGTATTGTTCCTTACACCCGTGGTAGAGAACGTTCGCGCGATGTGGAGAGTATTTTGAATGAATTGCGCGATTTAGATGCACGTGGCTATAAAGAGGCAACGCTTTTAGGTCAGAATGTGAACTCTTATAACTTTGAGAAAGATGGTCATACCATTACATTCCCAGAGCTGTTGGAACAGGTGGCAGAGGCGGTGCCAAATATGCGCATTCGTTTTACCACTTCTCACCCAAAAGATATGAGCGATGAGACCTTAGAGGTAATAAGTCGTCATAAGAACTTATGTCAATTCATTCACTTGCCAGTTCAGAGTGGTTCTAATGCCGTGCTAAAGAGCATGAACCGTAAATATACGCGCGAATGGTATTTGGAACGTATTGCCGCCATACGTCGTATCTTGCCAGAGGCTACCATTGGTACCGATATTTTCTGTGGTTTCCACGGCGAGACCGAAGAGGAGCACCAAGAGACGTTGAGCTTAATGCGCGAAGTGGCCTTTGATGCTGCCTTTATGTTTAAATATTCAGAACGTCCCGGTACTTACGCTTCAAAACATTTGCCCGATAATATTGACGAAGAGACTAAAGTGCGTAGGTTGAACGAGATTATTGCACTACAGGTAGAGTTGGGACATGAGAGCAATAAGCGCGATATTGGGAAAACCTTCGAGGTGTTGATTGAGGGGTATTCAAAACGTTCTAAAGATCATTTTTATGGACGTACCTCACAAAATAAGGTCATTGTATTCCCTAAAGCAGGCTGTCGGATAGGTCAGTTTGTGAATGTAAAAGTAAATGAGGCTACTGCAGCAACGCTATTGGGCGAGCTGGTGGAAGCATAAATTGTTATACCAAAATAATGAAGCATTTTTTATTCTTATGTGCCCTAGTGCTCTGTTCTTTCAGTGTAGTGGCGCAGAGCGAGAGTACGCCATTGAGTGTTTCGCAAGCCATAGCACAACAAAATAGTGGCGCCACTGCTGTATGGGTACGTGGCTATGTTGTGGGCGAAATGCATAACTACTCCAACAGTAAATATTTCTATGCTGTGGCACCGCCTTTTCAAGGTACAGCCACCTTCCTTTTGGCCGACACTCCTTATGAGCACGATTTCAAGAGATGTTTAGTAGTACAGTTTCCCGGTTCTGCTTTAGTAGACAATTTTAACTTGGAAGAGAACCCGGAATATTGGCAAAAAGAGATGGCTTTTTGTGGTAATTTGCAGAGCTATATGAGTGCTTCGGGACTGAAGAGCATTAGCGATTATCGGCTTTACAGTGGAGAAACATTAGAAGATGAAACCCTTCTTTGGAATTTCTATGAAGATGCCGAAGATGGTAGCTATATAGCCAGCAGCAGCAGTTCTATCTTTGCCGGTGGAACTTATGCGGGTGTTGATGCTACGTGGAGCATTGTTGGGGGAACCTATGGCAATAGCTCGACCGACAATAAGTGGGAGAGTGCCTCGTTTAGATTGCGTTATACAGAGGGTGCCTCGGGCGAGAAGGGTGCCATGTTCATGACTACCGACAAACAGAATGGAGTAGGGTATGTGCGCTTTTGGGCCGGAAACTACAAAGACGATTCGGCATTAAATAGTGCCTTAGCTATTTATTATTCGCTAGATGGAGGTCGACAATGGATAGCAATCGATGAGAATATGAGCGTGAAACGTGGCAATACAAACACCAATAACGGCATGGCAGAATATGCCTATTTGGTGAATGTGGAGGGCAATGTGCGTTTGAAATTTGTGAAAGCAGATAATACATCGGCAGGAATTAATATTGATAACATACATATTAGCGATTATAAAGCACCAACTTCGATTGATCGTGTAGAGTATAAAACAACTTGGTACCAAACCATTAAAGTTGGTATTTGCTTTTTACCAACTACTCATAGTTACGAAGCAATTGTTTATCCGATTACCGGAGCTGTAATGCATCGGGTAGTGTTGAGTGGTGCCGAGCAAACAGTGACTATGCCGCGTGGTATCTATGTGGTGAAATCTACCTTTGGAGCAGAGAAGGTTGTTGTATATTAAGAGTATTTCTAAAAAAAATGATATAAGCTATGACAAAAGCAGAGTTAATAGAGGGAATAAACCGGTTACGCAAAGAGAAGAATGCCGTAATCTTGGCACACTATTATCAAACCGGCGACATACAAGATATAGCCGATGTAGTGGGCGATAGCCTTGCATTAGCACAATGGGCCGCAAATACCGATGCCGACATGATGGTGGTATGTGGTGTGAATTTCATGGGTGAGACGGCGAAGATATTATCGCCCGACAAGAAGGTGTTGATACCCGATTTAGAGGCTGGTTGCTCTTTGGCCGATAGTTGCGATGCCACAGCCTTTGAACGTTTTGTGAAAGAGCACCCTGATCATACTGTAATTTCTTACGTAAACACTACTGCTGCAGTAAAAGCTTTGACCGACGTGGTGGTTACTTCTACTAATGCGCGTAAGATAGTGGATCAGTTTCCTTGCGATGCTAAATTAATATTTGGCCCAGACCGTAACTTAGGTGCTTATATTAATAGTGTTACCGGACGCAATATGTTGTTGTGGAATGGTGCTTGCCATGTGCACGAACAGTTCTCGTTAGAGAAGTTGGTGAATTTGAAGAAGCAGTATCCGGATGCTAAAGTGCTTGCTCATCCAGAGTGTAAAGCTACTGTATTGACGGTTGCCGACGTTGTGGGTAGTACACAAGCGCTGCTTAACTACAGCCGCGATAACGAGGCTCAAACATTTATTGTAGCTACCGAGAGTGGTATTCTTCATGAGATGATGAAAAGCAGCCCAAATAAGCAGTTTATTCCTGTTCCGCCAGAAGATAGTACCTGTGCTTGCAATGAGTGCAATTTCATGCGTTTAAACACCCTTGAGAAGCTTTATAATTGTCTGCTTAATGAGACGCCTGAGGTGTTTGTAGACGAAACCATTCGTGAGGCTGCTGTAAAGCCAATTCTCCGTATGCTTGAGATGAGCAAGTAATTTGTAGCAATGGTAATATAAGAAAGGGGTGAGTAGAAATTCTACTCACCCCTTTCTTATGATGTTATCTATTGATTAATAGCCTAAAATTTTCAACATTGATTTATAGCTTTGCTCTTTAGCAAATAGTTTTGTGAAGTATTCTCCATCCTCATCTTCGTCTATGACAACCAATTTTGGGCCAGGAATAAGGCAGTGTTGTATACCTCCAAATCCGCTTAAACTCTCCTGATATGCTCCCATATGGAAGAATCCTACATATTGGTCGTTACCTTCTTGCAGTTTAGGCATAAAGACAGCGTTAGAGTGTGCCTCTGCATTATAGAAGTCTTCACTATCGCAGGTTAACCCACCCATATGCACGCGTTGGTACTCGCTATCCCAATTGTTTACAGCTAAGAGCACATAACGTTGGTTAATAGCCCAAGTGTCTGGTAGAGTAGTCATGAAAGAGCTATCGATCATGTTCCACAACTCACGGTCGTTTTGTTGCTTTTGGTTGATAATAGAGTATAGCATAGCACCACTTTCTCCAACCGTATAAGATCCGAATTCGGTGAATATGTTAGGTTCCGGTACTCCATTGTTCTGACATACGGTTTGAATTTGTGAGATAATTTCCTCAATCATATACTCATAATCGTATTCAAAATCCAGGTGAGCTTGAATAGGTAATCCACCACCAATGTTCAAAGAGTCTAATTCGGGACACATTTTCTTAAGCTCGCAATAGAGATTAACTGCTTTGTTTAGTTCATTCCAGTAGTATGCAGTGTCGCGCACACCTGTGTTAATGAAGAAGTGAAGCATCTTAAGATTTACGTGTGGGTTGTTTTCAATCTTCTCTTGATAGTATGGAATGATATCGTTATAACGAATACCTAAACGCGAAGTATAGAAAGCAAACTTAGGTTCTTCTTCTGTTGCAATACGAATACCTACGTTAAGTTTCAGATCTTTTGATGGTTCAAAGAGGTCTGATTCAAACTTATTATCTAAGATAGGTATTACATTATTGAGATCGGAAGAGCGTCGTGTAGGGAAAGAGTGTAGGTTCTAGCTTAAATCGTGGTGGTCGCCGTACCACTTAACATATAGACCAACGTCACAGACTGCCGTTTCTACAGTTTCTTCCATCTTTTTTTCCCCTTTT
>CAMTOX010000014.1 GCA_947074225.1 uncultured bacterium | reverse complement strand
CAAATTCAATTTTGCCGGTAAAAAGGCATTTGTTCGTGTGGACTTTAATGTTCCCGTAGATGAAAACTTCAACATTACAGACGACACACGTATTCGTGCTGCAATGCCAACTCTTAAAAAGATACTTTCAGAAGGTGGTAGCGTCATAATAGCTTCTCACATGGGACGTCCTAAAAAGAATCCAGATGAGAAATATTCGTTGAAACATATCTTACCTCGTGTATCCGAGTTGTTAGGTGTAGAAGTGAAGTTTGCTCCTGATTGTGCTCATGCAAAAGAAGCAGCCGATGCTCTTAAACCAGGCGAGGCATTATTGTTAGAGAACTTACGTTTCTATCCAGAAGAAGAGGGTAAACCTCGAAACTTGCCTGAAGATGCAACAGAAGAACAGATTGCTGAGGCTAAGAAGGCTATGAAGGTATCTCAACGCGAGTTTGCAAAAACTTTGGCTTCGTATGCTGATTGTTATGTGAACGATGCCTTTGGTACTGCTCACAGAGCTCACGCTTCGACAGCTATTATTGCCGACTTCTTCGATGTAGACCATAAAATGTTTGGTTATTTGATGCAAAAAGAGGTGCATGCAGTAAATCAGTTATTGAAAGATGCTAAGGCTCCTTTTACGGCTATTATGGGAGGTTCTAAAGTGTCGACCAAGATTGATATTATCGAGAACTTATTGACTAAGGTGAATAACCTTATTGTTGCCGGTGGAATGACTTATACTTTTGTAAAGGCTTTAGGTGGCAATGTTGGTGATTCAATCTGTGAATATGATAAATTGGATTTAGCTTTAGAGATTCTTGAGAAAGCTAAAGCCAACAATGTGAAGATTATTATGGCTGTAGATGCTCGTATTGCCGATGCATTCTCTAATGATGCTCATATGAAAGTGGTTCCAGTAAACGATATTCCCGATGGTTGGGAAGGTATGGATATAGGTCCAGAAACAGAGAAGATTTTTGCCGATGTTATTAAGAACTCTAAAACCATCTTGTGGAATGGTCCTACCGGAGTTTTTGAATTTGATAACTTCAGCCATGGCTCTGAAGCTGTAGCAATTGCTATTGCCGAAGCAACTGAAAATGGTGCTTTCTCTTTAATTGGAGGAGGTGATTCTGTGGCATGTATCAATAAATTTGGCTTGGCCGATAAAGTGAGCTATGTCTCTACCGGTGGTGGTGCATTGCTTGAGGCAATTGAGGGTAGAGTATTACCTGGTATTGCTGCTATTGAAGGTGCAAAATAGATAGTAGATATATAGGTTTGTTTTTTTTTGACGACCTAATATAAATAAGAAAGGAGAAGCAGAGCCCTAATAAATTGGGCTCTGCTTCTCTTTCTATTTATACCTATTAGTGAGAGAAATTTTAAATATCAGATATAGACACAGTAGTATAATTGAAAAGAGTGTGCCATTCCCGATAGGGATGACTCCAATAGGTTCTCCGGAAGGGTCTGTAGCTAGATTGTCGTCAACCTTACTTGAACTGCCCTGATTGTCCCACATTCTTAGTTCTGCATTGATGAGCGTAGCGGGGGTGTTATTAAACTCTTCGTATGGCGTGAATAGAGTGGTGTGAAGTAAATTTATATGGTTTGTATTGCTCTTGTATAGCGTTTCACTCTCTGTTAATTTATCTTTGAATTGAGTTAGTGATTCTCCTTTAGTAATATTCCAACTGCAAAGAGTTATAAAAATGATACAGAAAATTCTTGTTTTCATAATCTCGATCTTTAGGGGGATAATTATTTTACAATCACAGATTCTACTCTTTGTTCATTACTACAATCAATGATTAGTAGGTATGCCCCTTGTGGTAGGTTTAGTAACTGTTGGTATTGGTCAATATTATTATACGATGTGATCCATCTGCCTGTTGGGTCTAGTACCTTTATGTTATGTAGTCGTTTGTTAGATACTACCATAACTTGCCCTTGAGAATAGTTGTAACATACAATTGAAGATTCAGTTTCTTTGTTTTCATCTAACACCAGTGGCGCATTATTGATGAAGTATCTCCATTGCTCTTGATTAGGATATTCCAACTCTATGACACTATTCTCACTTAAGAGGTGAGATTCTGCTTTTACATTATCTATTAAGTAAAGCGGATAGTCAAAGTTCTCTACTCCTTGAAAGGTAAGTTTCCATGGGCTGTTTGGACTCTGACTGTTTATGTCTCTAATGCTAATAGGGACTTGTGTTAGAGTTGCTCTTTGGTCTATTTGTACTGCAATATTCCCGGCTAATGCATAAATAGCGTTAGGTGTCATGGCACTATCTAAAAGAAGTAGTGGGACCTCTTCCGTTTCATTGTAGTTTGCATTGGCCAATGGGCTTTCAATGAGAAGTAATCTGCTCTTATGACCTTTAAATTCTGAGGATATTGTCAATTTATTTTTACTCTGTTGCGGTACACTCTCTATATTCTCTTCTGTTTGCAATGGATAGGTGTGCTCACTAAGCAGTATGATATCATTAAATTGGTATTGTGTTCCTTCCTGAATCTCTACAAGGAATCCTTCTAATGGTTTAATGTTTAATGATTCTTGTAAGGTATTCTCTCCATTAGCTTTGCATGCAATAATACTTCCATCTCTGTAAACCCAATAGTTTCCAGTAAGAAAAGTATTATCGGCAAAAAAGGACGATATGTACAAGTTCGTTAAGTATGGATTACCTAATAATATAATGTTGTTATCAGTATATGTTTCATGAGTGTACCCTTCCCATCCACAATCGGCAAGTTTGTAGTAGTTATTAGGTCTGTTAACTGTTACTGTATGACTTGATGGTAGGTCGTCGGCACCATGGTATGCATAAATATCTTCGCTCTTTGGTAGTCTTAGGATTACACTGGTGTCGTTAGGGTCGGATGTGCGAGTCCAGATGGCAAAACCACTCTTTGGTGCGTAGATAGTGTTTAATCCATTAGCCGGTGCACTCCATGTGGTGCTTCCGATACGAACCGTGCCATTATAATCGGTCGATTCAACATATCTATTGTAGAGCGATTGCCAGAAAGGATTGCTTAATCTGTTATCGCATGCATCTGTAGGGTTGAAAAGCTGTGCGCTATAGGTTCCACTTTGTGGTATGTGCATATCGCCAGAAACCAATCCGGTGATAGGTGAGGAGAGAAGAATCCATTGGCGTGTTGGAATTTCAATCTCTACCCATGCACTATCATAATTCATATGCTCTTGACCAATTAGATTCCCTTGAGCCATGACATGTATATGTTTGCAACTGTTTCTATTATGCGTGAGTTCCCATAATAGGTTCTCGTTGCGTTCCAGATCGTCTGTTTCCTCTTTATAGAGTATTGGAATGCTGTTAGTTTTAGGAATTATAATATTCATGGCAGTGGTAGGAGCATAGCTTCCATTTGGTATATCGACAGCCTTACTCCCATTAGTATTTGCAGGGTGCCAGTTACCATCGTGATTCCAAGAGCTATTGCTATCTCCATGCCATACTAACGCATTGGGATGTGCCAGGAGTTGCAACTCTTCATAACCATTGCATCCATCGGCATTTTCAATGGTAATGATTAGGTTATAGCTATGCCCGATGTTAAACAATGGAGAAAGACTATTTCTTTGCGAAATGAGTATAGAATCGCCCTCTATTGCTTCTTGATACTCTACATGGTGGAAGAGAATAGAATCTTGCCAATTACGAAATAGAGTGTCGGTAGACGATTTGAGAATTACCTTACCATTCCACCCTTCATGACCTATCTTAATGTTGCTAGCTTTTAGAGGTAGTTTTATATTGCTCTCATTTATGTTGTTTACAGTTAGCCTTGCTATTCTGACATCCGATATGTGTAAAGGTAACTCTCCTTCATCTTTCTTTCCTAAAGTGAACCATGGAGCATTGGCCTCTATAGGAGGAGTTATCGAAATAGGCTCCTCACAGATAGATAACTCTATAAAACTATCATCGATAGTAACTTTTTCGCTATAAGGAAAGAGTATAAATGTATTATTAGAATTGATATATTTTGTTTGAATAGATGGGGTAGAAAGTATTAAATTACCTGTGTTTATTAAGTTAGTAAGTAGTAGTTTCTCTTCTCTCAATAGGTTAGTTCGGGTTATATCAATACTTCTCTCTTTCAAATAGTTTGTGTCGGCATGTAACTTAGCAATAACGTTGACTATAGAATCTAAGTGTGTATTATCTCTATATCTTAATAACCAATCGTAGTTTCTATTTTCAAGCGTTACAGAATAACCAATTTCATTTACCTTTCGTTCAAAAGTAAATTCACCATTTAGAGTTGGACAGACTCCTTGGTTATGTGTTATTGGTATGTTGTCTAAATGAGTTACTCCAGAACCATTATAGGTGAAACAACACTCTTTACTTGCATTGGTAAAGGTGGTGTCCGGTGCAATCTTGAATAGATAGCTCATAGTCTCTTCCATCATTGTATTAGGGATGAAAAGATACAAATAGCTTGTTTTAGGTCTACTTATCGTATCGTCCAGGTAGAAAAGAGTTACTGCTTGGTAATTCAGTGTGAGTTTCTCCATTGCTTCATCTATAGAACTATTAAAGAAGGTTGGGTATCTTCTTTGTAGTGTGTCGCTACAACTCCATAAGGAGTCACGGTAGGTATCATCTCTCTCGTTGCCTAATTGCCAAAAATGTAATGTTTCATTGTCTGAATATTCAGATAATGTATTGTAATCTAGTTTCATTATTACTCCTCTCTGTATATCCTTACCCTTACAAGCGTTTTGTAGTGAAACAGCTCTTACCGATGTTGGTGGAATATAGATAGCGAGTTGGTCTATGGCAATAGCACCTTGATTGCTATTATATCCGGCACTTATAACTTGTATCCGGTAGTTGTTATAGATATCTGAATGCGAAGGAAACTGTGTTCCTATTTCCGACCATCTTGAGTTGGGTGTATTTAGATAACCGCAGTGATATTGAGCTATTGTTTCGTAGCTACCTGTTTGTTTATTTAACCCCTCTAGGTTTAGAATAATATCTGTTTCAGAATCTGAAGTGAGAGGCATAATCCATAATGTTATCCATAGTGAATCTGTGTTACACGAATGTTCCAAGGTAAAACACTTTGAGATAATTACTCTCTTCTCGCTCTCTTTCTCAAAGAGGCAGAAGAAACCGTTGCTGTCATTATGTTCAATACTATATCTATCTTTTATGCAATGTTCACCCGCTTGATACTCTCTTAATAAACGATATTCGTTCTTTTTTGCTTTATTGTCTTCGCGTATTATAGGTTCATAATAGTATGCCATTTCGCTCATGTTCCAAGCTAAAGGAGTGTTCTCTTTATTGTTATCAAGCCAAATGCCTGTTACATATTCATAGTTTGATTTTAAAGATTCCAATGTAGTAAGGGCATCTCCCTCTCTATCTTCAATAACATTATATGGTTTTGTTGTGATTCTAAACTGAGCAATGTTTACAGTTGTACCATCGCTAAGTACTCCTTGAATGTTGTAGTTGGCACTCTCTATCTCTTCGGGCAGAGTAATTCTCCATTGTTGAATACTATCTGTTTCTATTTGGTTTAGTATAGATGATTCTTTGGAGAAGATAATCTCTGTTATTGCTTCTATGTTGTTGCTCTGATTGTAGGCGTAGTAGTTTCTTTGATCGCCAATGAAAGGATATTCGGTAATTACATGTATTGTTTTTCCAGGTGGTGCCACTATTGAGTAATTCTCTAAGTAGTGGTTACTATTTCCTATTGCATTGGCCTCTATGAATCTTTGCGCTATTTCCGAAGCATCCTTAACCGTATAGATTGTTCGGTTGCTTAATGTGGGTTCTTTAAACTGATTTCCGGTTAGGTCGAGGTCTAAATAGTGTGAGTTTTCATATCCTATTTGTAGAGGTAAGATTAAGTTGTTGTAATGGAGCGTTATATTTTCTGGTAACTCCTTTAAATATATTATTCCTTTTTGGTTTGCTGTTGCATATCCATTGGTTGTGTTAATGCCAGTTGGTAGAACTCCATTGCTGTTGTGAAGAAATAGTCGTGCATAAATTCCCTCTTGATTTAATGGTAAGTCTCTACTTTCATTACTCTTGATATAAATGGTTTTCTCTATTTCATGTACGGTTTGCATTCCTTCAGCATTAAATCTAGGATCAAATTTTCCAGGTCTATGTATTAGTTGTAAACTATCAGGATCTCCTAATTGTATTACTTTCATCAGCTGTTGTTTATTTATGTTTGGAACAGATAGTTCTACAAGGGTTGTTCTACCTGAAGGAATTGCTATGGGTGAAAGTGTAAAGATTGAGTCTTGATAGGTAAACCACGAATCGGCTATGGAAAGTGAATAGGGCAGTTCTGTAGTGTCGTTTATAGTGTGGTATGTTACGCTCTCTAAAGGAGTATAACTATTCATTTCTATGAAATGAATCAGCATAGTATCGGATATCGTATTCCAGTTATATACCTTTAATGGCGGTAGTTCGCTTTCTATGGTTCTATTGGATGCTCTTGTATAGCTGTTGTAATATATATTTGTTTTTAATTGATATCCAAAATGCCAAAGGTTGTTGCTAATATTAAATCGAAAGTTACCTATTGATAATGTTTTTAATGTGCTATTGTATTGATAGTAACAAGGTGTATAGTTTAAAATGATCTCACTTGTGCTTGATGTACCTTGTGCTATATACCGTCCATTGCTTAAACTCTTTATGGTATATTGGCCGTTATTCTCGCCTATTATCCATAAAGATTGTTCTGTAGGTGTGCTAAGATTGCACACTCTGTTACTATCTAAAAGTGTCATGAAGTTTAAGGTCTCATATCTACTTATTGTTACAGTATCCCCATGATTAGGTGGCATGGCTGCAAAAATGAAAATACACCATATAGATAATACAATTAAGCAGTTAATTCTAAGTCTATTTTGGTAATGCTTTTGGAGTATAAGTTGCATCATAAGAAAATGTTTTTTGATTCATATTGTTAATATTTCAAGAAATAATTATGCCTTAAATAGTTAATATATAAATCGTTAACTATAATTACAGTGATTTTTCTTAATTCTACTTTACACTCTATATTTCAAGTAATTATCTTTTATCTGGTCTCTTTTAAAGAGTAGATTTCTAAGATGTGTATTCTATTGGAAATACAACAAATAGTCTATTTCAAACCTCTATTTAAGGATGCACTTAAATACAATAAGCTACTACACAAAGAGAGGCGATAATGAGTTTCCTCACTATCGCCTCTCTGCTGATTGCTCTATTTCGTACCTAGAGGATATTTACTCCTCAAACAATGTTTCTTTTATAATTTCACTCACTGTAGGGTGAGGGAATACCACCTTCTTAAGTTGCTCTACTGTCATGCCAGCTTCAATTGCTACGGCTCCGGTAGAGATCATTTCCGACGATGGGTTGCCAATAAAATGTAGGCCTACAACTTTTTCAGATGAGTCTACAATGATTTTGCAAAGACCTTTACCACCTTCATTTTCTGCAACAAAACGTCCAGAGAAGGTCATAGGTAGTTTCATGGCATGGTACTGTAATCCTTTTTGATTCATGCTCTCCTCTGTTTCACCAATTCCAGCTACTTCCGGATTAGTATAGATAACACCAGGTATAGCTTTGTAGCTCATGGCATCTTCTTTTCCTATCATATTGTTTACAGCCACCTCTGCTTCGCGTACTGCTGTGTGAGCTAAGAGTGAGAAAGCTGTAATATCTCCTGCAGCATAAATATTCTCAGCCGATGTTTGCATCTTCTCATTCACCTGAATGCCATTACGGAATGGTTCCAGATTTAATGCCTCAATTCCTTTCTTTACCGGTTTACGTCCTACGCTTAATAACACTTGTGCTGTCTCTACACGATGTTCGCCTTCGGCATCTTCATAAGTCACCGCATTAGTTTCAATTTTTGTTACCTTACTGCTTAAGTTGAATGCAATACCTTTTTTAGCAAACTCATTACGTAGCATAGCGGCAATCTCTTGATCTACTCCAGGAAGAATCTCTGCTGCCATTTCTACTACTGTTACTTTGCATCCTAAAGTAGAGTATATACCGGCGAACTCCATTCCGATAACACCACCGCCAATAATTACAATAGATTCAGGTACTACTTTGCTATCTAAAGCCTCTGTACTTGTCCAGTAACTCGCACTGTCCAATCCAGGAATAGGAGGTATCATAGTTTCAGAACCTGTGCATATTAATAATTTTGCAGCTTCGTAGTTTTCGCCATTGCACTCTATGATAATGTTTTTACCATCATTACTCTTGACACTACCTTCGCCAGTAACCACTGTTACGTCATGGTTACTCATTTTAGCACGAATACCTGCTACAAGTTTACGTACAACTTTATTTTTACGAGCCACAATTTTATCGTATTCAAAGCTTACACCTTCGCTTTTGATGCCATATTTAGCACCATTCATGGCATTATAGTAGAGTTTGGTACTGTATAGAATTGTTTTAGTAGGTATACATCCGCAATTAAGGCATACGCCACCTAATTGATTTTTCTCGAATAAAATTACTTTGAGTCCTGCGGCACCAGCACGTTCTGCTGCTGTATACCCTGCAGGGCCACCGCCTAAGATTGCTAAGTCAAACATGGTAAATAAATAGGTTTTATAGGTTTAAAGTTATAAGTAAATCTGTAAGTTCATTTGAATAGTTTATCTATTCATGGGAGATGTCAGCCTTTGAGTCTCTCCTTTTTAATCATGGTGGCAAATGTACTATTTTAATGAGAGTTGTTTTAATGTATTATAAATATTTAACAACCTAATTCATCATAAAAAAACACCCTATCATGAGTTGAAACTCCGATAGGGTGTTTATATAAGTTTTATCTATAGCGAATACGCTGTCCAATTCTCAATATAGAGGTCTCTTTTATTCCATTCAGTTGGCATAATCTTCTTACCGAAGTGCCATGACGCTGTGCAATTCGCGAGAGTGTGTCGCCACTGCGTACAGTGTGATAGGCTGCCATGGCCAAAGCATCTAACTCCTTTTTGTGCGAATAGGTTTCGCGTTGCGTAATATAGTACTGATCATTGACCAGTGTTTTATTAGCAAAGTCAATCAATTTAGTAGGGTTAAAGGCATTACCTAAGAAACGTATTTCGTAGTGTAAGTGTGGCCCTGTTGAGCGGCCGGTATTACCCCCTAAGCCAATTGGATCGCCTGCTTTTACCTCCTGATTGTTCTTTACATGGACGCGAGAGAGGTGAGCTGAAATGGTCTCTAGGCCATTGTTGTGGCGTATTACCACATAGTGACCATATCCTTTACGCTCGTAATCTACTATTCGTACACGACCATCGAATGAGGCATAAATAGTATCGTACATCTGAAGGCCAATGTCTATTCCATAGTGATAGCGTGAACGGCGCATACCAAATGATGAGGTAATGCGGTTGCTTTTGGTAGGATAAACAAAGTCGGCACAATGGATATAGACCGAATCGGGTAGGCTATCTATTTTAATACGATATGGATTTAAACGGTCATGGCTCCACGAATAGTTGTAAAGCTCGTAGGCTGGATAGTGCGATAGTGAGTCATTATAATTTGCTAATACTCGCATAGAATCTACCGCATGATTCTCTTCTAATGTCTTAATAGAAGACTCGAAAATCTCTATCGGTAGAGTATCGGGTTCTGGGGAGGCCATAGCTAACTCTGGTGCAGTGGCGCAGAGTGAAAAAGTAGTAAGTGCAAACGATGCAGTGAAAAACAGTTTTGATAACTTCATCATAATAGGTATTTTTTTCTTGAGCTTATGAATTCTCATGATATGAGTGCTCAGGAAGTAGAACTTTAAACTAACGAAACAATACTCTTGGTTGATCATTAACGATCAATGAGTGGTTGTGCACAATTTTAAAGATTTGTGCAAATGTAAGAAAAATTATTTGATTGACTGAAATTACACTCCGTTTTTAGACTTTTTTCTGTTAAAACTAAACTTGCTTTCGCTTTTACTATCTGATTTTATAATTCTCAGTTTGATATTAGAACAATCAAGCATAAAGAAAAACTGATTTGAAAAGTTGCCTATTGTAGTAAATTTATTAAATTTGCGCTGTATTTTCTAACTATTAGTATAACTGACCTTTAATCTGTGATGATTTTAAACGATTAAGGTCTAAAAACCATGAAAAAGATGAAGCAAATGTTTTTTGTTTTGGCACTCATCTGCCTTACAGCGTGTTGTTCAACACGTACAGATGAGAGCACTGTAGCATCGCCAAATGGCGATTATGCGTTGAGCTTTTGGCTTGACAGTAAAGGTACTCCTTGTTATAACTTAACCTACCAAGGACGTGAAGTAGTAAAACCGAGTAAGATGGGTTTCATTATTCGCGATATGGAAGGTAAACGTATTGAGTTGGACAAAGATTTTGTACTACTAACTAAAGATGAATCCTCTTTTTGTGAAGAGTGGTCGCCAGTTTGGGGCGAAGAGAGTAAGATTGTGAATCATTACGATGAACTATCTCTGATGCTCGAGAATAAAAAGAGCGATATGAAAATGGGTATTAAGTTCCGCCTCTTTAACGATGGTATGGGCTTTTGCTACCTATTCCCTGCCGACAATGCGGTAAATAGTTTCATCATTGAAGATGAGAAGTCGGAATTTGCTATGGCAGGTAATCACACCGCTTACTGGATTTCGGGCGACTACGACACTCAAGAGTACGACTATAACGTTTCTAAGTTGTCGGAGATTCGTGCCTTGAATCAAAACTCTCCAATGGATAACGTTTCTCAAACGCACTTCTCTCCAACAGGTGTTCAAACCGCTTTGATGATGAAGAGCAACGATGGTTATTATATTAACTTGCATGAAGCAGCTGTTATCAACTTCCCTGGCATGCACCTTAATTTAGACGACAAGAATATGGTTTTCCAAGCTTGGTTAACTCCTAATGCTAAAGGTGACAAAGCAGTTATTGAAACTCCTTTCCAAACACCTTGGCGTACCGTTATTGTTGGTAATGAAGCGAAAGCTATTTTAGAGAGCCGTATTACTCTAAACTTAAACGAGCCATGTAAGATTGAAGATACATCGTGGATTAAACCTACAAAATATATGGGTATTTGGTGGGAGATGATTACAGGTATGAGCGAATGGAGCTACACTAACGATTTAGACTCTGTAATTCTTTTTGAAACAGATTACTCTAAAGTAACCCCTCATGGACGTCACGGTGCAACCACAGAGAAAGCTAAATATTACCTTGATTTTGCTGCCGAACATGGCTTTGATGGTTTGTTGATTGAAGGTTGGAACATTGGTTGGGAAGATTGGTTCGGTCACCAAAAAGAGCATGTCTTTGACTTTATGACTCCATATCCAGATTTTGATCTTGAGGAAGTGGTGGCCTACGCTAAGAAAAAAGGGGTAGAACTAATTATGCACCACGAAACTTCAGCTTCGGTACCTAACTATGAGTATTATATGGATAGTGCCTATGCCTTTATGAACAAACATGGGTATAAGAGTGTGAAGAGTGGTTATGTAGGTAAGATGATTCCTAAAGGTGAACACCACTACTCGCAAGATATGGTAAAACACTACCAACATGCCGTTGAACGTGCTGCCGACTATAAAATCATGGTAAATGCACACGAGGCTATTCGTCCTACCGGAGTATGTCGCACATGGCCTAACTTAATAGCTAACGAATCTGCTAAGGGTACAGAATACCAAGCGTTCGGAGGTAATAAAACCATCAATATCGCTATTATGCCTTTCAGTCGCCAAATTGGTGGTCCTATGGATTATACCCCAGGTATCTTTGAAATGGAGATGGAAAAATTAAATCCTAATAACAAGAGCCATTTTAATGCTACTATAGCCAACCAGTTGTCGCTCTATGTTACAATGTACTCTCCATTACAAATGGCTGCCGATATACCATCGAACTACAACCGTTTCTTAGATGCATTCCAATTCATTAAAGATGTAGCAATGGATTGGGATAAGAGTATTTATTTAGAAGCTGAACCAGCAGAATATGTAACCATTGCTCGTAAAGCTAAAGGTAGCGACGATTGGTTTGTTGGAAGCACTGCAGGAGGTAAAGACCATTTGTCGGAAATTTCTTTCGACTTCTTAGATCCTGAAACGCAATATGTGGCAACTATTTATGCCGATGCGCCAGATGCAAACTATAAAACAAACCCACAAAGCTATACCATTCGTAAAGTATTGGTAAATAAAAATTCTAAATTGACCCAACAAACTGTTGAAGGTGGTGGTTATGCCATCTCTATCAAAAAGATTATGGATCAAAACCAAGCTATGGGCTTAGAAGAACTATAGACCTATAATGTTGGGTGTAAATTATTCATTAAGAGTGTCTTGGGTGTTTCTCAAGACACTCCTAATGTTTTAAGAAAGAACCTATGAATATCTTTAAAAGTGTTGATATAAGTTGTTTTACAAAAGTTTTCAACAAAAAAAGGTATAAATGATTTGTTTGCTTAGAAAAATGGTCTATCTTTGCAAACCCAAATTAGGCATTAAGAATTAGGTAATAAATAAACTCTAAAAATACTGACTAGCAATGAAAAGAACATTCCAACCGTCTAACAGAAAGAGAAAAAACAAACACGGATTCCGTGAACGTATGGCTTCGGCAAACGGTCGTCGTGTATTGGCTGCTCGCCGTGCACGCGGTAGAAAAAAATTGACAGTATCTGACGAATACTGCAAAAAAGCTTAATTGATTTTTCGTAAGTCAATCAATAGT
>CAMTOX010000013.1 GCA_947074225.1 uncultured bacterium | reverse complement strand
AAAAATAAAAAATGCAACAGAATAGGAAACATGCAAAATTCAATGTTTTAGGGGCTTACGATCCAAAAACAACAAAGACATCGAGAACATTAGAAATAATGGCGAAACAAAATAATAGATTCAAATTACAGACGAGCGTGGAAAGAGAGATGATAATAAAAGCGCGAAAGAAACAAACAATAATAAGAGAGAAGTAAATAAGACATGACCAAACAAAATAATAGAAGATAACAAGATAGCAACGCCTACCAATAGTTTAATCTACGATGTCGATATAGGTGCTTATAAAACGTGATAATTATGTTTTATAACATAATTTATAAGCTTTATTACAGTAAAAATCGCGCATTAAAAAATAGACACATCTTCATGTGTAAATGTCTATATATAAAGATATTACTAAATACATTGAGATAAATTGAGAGTAATAGGTAAACAATTTTCAAAACGTATGGTAATTTTAAGTATCTATATGACAGAAATTCATTACCTTTGCACTCTTATAAATAAAACAATATTACTATTAGAAATAGTTGAAACTCAATGCAAAATATTAGAAACATTGCTATTATAGCACACGTAGACCACGGAAAAACGACGTTGGTAGACAAGATGTTATTGGCCGGTCAGCTGTTCCGTGATAATCAGCAAACAGGTGAACTGATGCTCGATAATAACGATTTGGAACGTGAGCGCGGTATCACTATTCTTTCGAAGAACGTTTCAATCAATTATAGAGATCACAAAATCAATATTATCGACACTCCGGGTCACGCCGACTTTGGTGGTGAAGTAGAGCGTGTACTAAACATGGCCGACGGCTGCTTGCTTTTGGTCGATGCCTTTGAGGGTCCAATGCCTCAAACACGTTTCGTATTGCAAAAAGCTTTACAAATGGGCTTAAAACCTATTGTTGTAATTAATAAGGTCGACAAACCAAACTGTCGTCCGGACGAAGTACACGAAGCGGTATTTGATTTGATGTTCAACTTAGATGCTACCGAAGAGCAGTTGGATTTCCATACTGTTTATGGTTCGGCAAAAGAGAACTGGATGTCGGACGATTGGAAACAGCCTTCAGACTCTATCCTACCTTTATTAGACGCTATTGTTGATCATATCCCTGCTCCTCCACAATTAGAGGGTACCCCTCAATTGCTCATCACCTCTTTAGACTATTCGTCGTATGTAGGTCGTATTGCAGTGGGACGTGTACACCGTGGCGAATTAAAAGAGAATATGGATGTGGCATTGGTAAAACGCGATGGTAAAGTAATTAAATCGCGTATTAAACAATTGAACACCTTTACCGGACTTGGACGTACTGCGGTACCTTCAGTGGCTTCGGGCGATATCTGTGCTGTTATTGGAGTTGAAGGATTTGAAATTGGCGACTCTATTTGCGATTTAGAAAATCCAGAACCATTGGTGCCTATTGCAATTGATGAACCTACAATGAGCATGTCGTTCACCAATAACGATTCACCTTTCTTTGGTAAAGATGGTAAGTTTGTGACGTCACGTCACATCCACGACCGTTTAATGAAAGAGTTGGATAAGAACTTGGCACTACGCGTTGAGAAAGATGAAAATAGCGATGTTTGGCGTGTTTCAGGACGTGGTGTGCTACACCTTTCGGTATTAATTGAAACCATGCGTCGTGAAGGATATGAGTTACAAGTTGGTCAACCACAAGTTATCACCAAAGAGATAGATGGTGTACTTTGCGAACCTATTGAAAACTTAACAGTAAACCTTCCTGAGGAGTCGGCAAGCAAAATCATCGACCTTGTAACCCGTCGTAAAGGGGAGTTACAAACTATGCAAACTCAAAAAGACCGTATCCACATGGAATTCTCTATTCCATCGCGTGGTATCATAGGTCTACGTAATAGCGTATTAACAGCATCGGCTGGTGAAGCTATCATGGCTCACCGCTTCATGGCTTACGAACCTTGGAAAGGCGAAATAGAACGTCGCCAAAATGGCTCTATCATAGCTATGGAATCGGGAACCGCTTTTGCCTATGCCATTGATAAACTTCAAGATCGCGGCCGATTCTTCATCTTCCCACAAGAAGATGTATATGCCGGGCAAGTAGTTGGCGAAAACGCTAAAGAGGGCGATATGGTAGTAAACGTTACCAAGAGTAAAAAGCTTACAAACATGCGCGCTTCGGGTGCCGACGATAAAGCGAAACTTATTCCACCAATTGTAATGAGTTTAGAAGAGTCGTTAGAGTATATTAAAGAAGATGAGTATTTGGAAATCACTCCTAACCACTTACGTATTCGTAAAATCTTGCTAGATGAGAACGAACGTAAGAGAGCGACAAAGAAATAATCTTTTAAGATAATAACAAAAAGGCGTAAAGAGCAATACTCTTTACGCCTTTTTCATATCTGGAAGGAGTGGTATAAAGTTCTACTATTTCCCGATAATTAAGATTAAAAGATTTATCTTTGAACGAAATTTGTATTGACCTACAGAAAGTAAATAGGTTATGAAAACTTATATCTACATTGTTACATTCCTATGCCTCTGCAGTTTTGGCTGCAAGGAACAGACCAAGACAAAGGCTCAAACAACACAAAGTACATCTATTAAAGGAGAAAAGCATATGAAAGCAAATGCCGAGATCTATTTAGCCGGAGGGTGTTTCTGGGGAACAGAACACTTCATAAGACAAGTTAAGGGAGTTGTAGAAACAAAAGTTGGCTATGCCAATGGCACCACCGAAAACCCTTCCTACCGCGAAGTGTGCGACGACAATACAGGCCATGCCGAGACTGTCTATGTGGCTTACGACCAAGATGCTGTTCCATTAGAACGCCTTCTGGACCTCTTCTTCATGACCATAGACCCCACCATGCTCAACCGCCAAGGGATGGACATTGGTACGCAATACCGAACCGGTATCTATTATACCGACGAGGCCGACCTACCTACAATAAATGCTGCCCTTGCCGAACTGCAAAAGAACTATCAAAAGAAATTAGTGGTAGAGGTGTTGCCATTAGACAATTTCTATGAGGCCGAACTTTACCATCAGGACTATCTGGAGAAAAACCCCGGTGGTTACTGCCATATCTCACCACGTCTGATGGAGCTTGCTAAGCGCACACACGATGTTGCCATCTACCAGAAACAGACACCCGAGACATTGAAAGAACTACTTACTCCATTACAATATCAGGTTACTCAAGAAAATGGTACTGAACCTGCCTTTAGGAATGCCTATTGGAATGAAGAACGTAAAGGTATTTATGTGGATATCACCACAGGCGAACCACTTTTTGTTTCGACCGATAAGTTCGATTCCGGCTGTGGCTGGCCAAGCTTCAGCAGACCCATTGACAAAGGATTGATAGAGGAGAGACGCGATGAGAGCCATGGCATGCGGCGAGTAGAGGTACGCAGCAAACTTGGCAATGCACACTTAGGGCATGTCTTCACCGATGGGCCCATTGATGCAGGCGGATTGCGCTATTGTATTAATAGCGCCGCATTACGCTTCATCCCTAAAGAAGAGATGGAAAAAGAGGGATATGGAGCCTATATTGATTTAGTAAAATAAGAGAAGAAACTATGTTAAGAGATTTTGCTGCTATAGATTTTGAAACAGCCAACGGTAGCCGCACAAGCATATGCTCAGTAGGCATCGTAATAGTGAGAGATGGAAAGATTACCGACAGTTTCTATCGACTAGTGCGCCCAACGCCAAATTACTACAACTATAATAACATCCGTGTACATGGCATAAGACCTGACGACACCGAGAATGCTAAGCATTTTCCGGAAGTTTGGGAGGAGATAGCATCGCAACTACAGGGACTTCCATTGGTAGCCCACAACAAATCGTTTGATGAAAGTTGCCTGAAAGCTGCTTTTAATCATTACGAGATACCCTACCCCAACTACACCTTCTACTGTACGTTACAGGCATCCAGAAAAGCTTTCCCATACTTAGAAAGTCACCGACTCAACATCGTGGCAGCAGAATGCGACTACCACTTGGAGCATCACCATCATGCCTTGAGCGATGCCGAAGCATGTGCTCAAATAGCTCTGCTAATATTATGAGTAGAACACAAATAACAAAGCACCTATTGAACATATGTTCAATAGGTGCTTTGTTATTTGAAATTTTCTAGATACAAACAAATCTTTATATAGATAACTATTTAGATAGTTATAACATATAAACCTACAGTTCATCTTCATCCACAATAAGATTCTCTACAATGAACGTTTGACGTTCTGGTGTATTCTCACCCATATAGAAGGCAAGAAGTTCTGATACCGCATCACGCTTGCTTAGTTTCACTTGATCTAAACGAATATCCTTACCAATAAAATGCTTAAACTCGTCGGGAGATATCTCACCCAAACCTTTAAATCGGGTAATTTCCGGATTAGCTCCAAGCGATTTCATAGCATCCAAACGTTCATCTTCAGTATAGCAATAACGCGTTTCTTTTTTATTACGCACACGGAATAGAGGAGTCTGAAGAATATATATATGCCCTTTCTTAACAAGATCCGGGAAGAATTGTAAGAAGAAAGTCATCAACAGCAAGCGAATATGCATACCATCGACATCGGCATCGGTAGCAATAATAACCTTGTTATAACGCAAACCATCTAAGCCATCCTCAATATTTAATGCTGCTTGCAAAAGATTGAACTCTTCATTCTCATATACTACTTTCTTAGTTTGTCCGTAACTATTGTAAGGTTTACCGCGCAAACTAAATACAGCTTGTGTAGTTACATCGCGGCTCTTAGTGATAGATCCCGATGCTGAGTCACCCTCGGTAATAAAGATACAACTATCTGTTTTGCGTTCTCCCTTAGTATCATTAAAGTGAATACGGCAATCTCTAAGTTTTTTATTGTGCAGACTAACCTTCTTAGCACGCTCACGAGCAAGTTTCGTTACCCCAGCAATAGCCTTACGTTCTTTTTCTGAGTCTTGAATCTTCTTGAACATAATGTCGGAAGTTTCAAGATTTTTATGCAAATAGTTATCTACCTCTCTCTTTACAAAATCGCCAATAAACTTAGCCACTGTAGGACCATCTGGTCCCATATCTTTAGATCCTAACTTAATCTTAGTCTGCGATTCAAAGACCGGCTCTTGTACAGCTATAGAGATGGCACCAACAAAACCAGAACGGATATCGGAGAGTTCCATACCATTCTTATTATAATACTCTTTAATAGTCTTACCAAATGCCTCACGAAATGCCGATTGGTGTGTACCTCCTTGCGTGGTATGCTGTCCGTTAACAAAAGAGTAGTACTCCTCTCCATACTGATCAGTATGAGTAAAGGCAATCTCAATATCCTCGCCTTTTAGATGCACTATCGGATAGAGTGGTTCTGCGGTATTATTCTCATGTAAAAGATCTAACAATCCATTCTTAGAACAGAATTTAGTACCATTGAAGTAAATAACTAATCCTGGATTAAGATAGCTATAGTTACGTAGCATGGTCTCGATAAAATCTGGGTTGAATTTAAAGTTTCCAAATAGCTTTTCTCCGTCGTCGGGAGTAAACTCTATATAGGTACCATTGCGTTCTGTAGTATCTACCAAATCATATTCTTGAACAAGTATACCCTTTTCAAAGTCGGCTCGTTTCATCTTACCCTCTCTGAAAGACATCACGGTAAAGGTTGCCGATAGAGCATTAACAGCTTTTGTACCTACTCCATTCAGACCTACCGACTTTTGGAAAGCCTTACTATCATACTTACCTCCGGTATTCATAATAGATACAGCAGCTACCATAGCGCCTTGAGGTATACCACGACCAAAGTCACGAACCGAAAGTTTGCGCCCATCGAGTATAATATCTATTTGGTTTCCGAATTTCATACGGAACTCATCAATAGAGTTATCTATCACCTCTTTCAATAGCACATAGATACCATCGTCGGCATAGGTACCATCACCCAATTTACCAATGTACATACCAGGTCTTAAACGCACATGTTCAAGACCCTCCAGCGTACGAATATTATCATCGGTATACTCTGACGATGCTGTAATAAGAGTTTCTTCTGCCATAACTATAATAGGAAATAAATCTGTTTTTTATTCAATAAGAGAGGTTAGTTCCCAACACTTTAGTAGTTCTGAAAACCAAAGGCAAATATAAAAAAAAAGTGGTACATTATAAAATTTATTCTAGGAAAGCTGCACTACATTTATACACAAAAAAAGCTACTAATCTTACGATGAGTAGCTTTTATCTCTTTTTAAACTGATTAAGAAGCGGTGTTAATCTTGGATATATTTATTCAAAACTATTTGAGCCAATATACCAACAATCACTAAACTTAATCCTGTAATTAAATAGGCATTTGTTGGAGTTGAGGTCAATGCATAAGCAATAAACACACATACTCCTATTAGTGTGATGATAACACCTAAATACTTCAAAAATTCTTTCATAAGGCTATATTTTTTATAATTATTTTCCGACTACAAATTAAGCATTTTTTTCGCGAAACATACGCTTTTATTGGTAAAAACTTTATGGAATTTATCTTTTTTACAACTTATATCGTATTTCTTCTTTAATGACGCATCTCTACCACTGTTATACCTGCACCTCCAAACTGTACATGCTCATCGCGATAGGAAGCCACCATTGAACTTTGATGCAGATAGTCGCGTATTGCTTGACGCAAAGCGCCGGTTCCTGTGCCATGCAGAATACGAACCTGGCTCACTCCCACCATCTGTGCATCGTCAATAAAATAGATTACCGCTTGCAGTGCTTCATCTACACGCATACCTCTAACATCTATCTCCTGCTTAAAGTTCAGCTGTCGGTCGCGGAGTGCTGCTGTGGTCTGTTTCGAAGTAGCACTCTTCTGCTGTTGCTTCTTCACAGCATTGGCCGAGAGCTTCTCTAATTTCGATATAGCCACTGTCGATTTCAGCTGTCCGAAAGCTACAATAGCACTTTTCCCATTTATATCGAGCACCTCGCCATGCACACTCTGTCCCGCTAAGGTCACAGAATCGCCCACCACTATAGCTTCTCGCTTCTTGCTTCTCTTTTCACGTTGTGCTAAATCGTGTTGCAACTGTTGCTTCATATGCGTCATCTCACTTCGTACCTCTTTAGTCTTCTCCTTGTCGGCTTGCGACTCTTTAATAGTACGTATGGTCTGTTCTATCTGCGCATTGGCCTTAGAGAGCAGATCTGCTGCCTCTTGTTTAGCCTGACGCATCATCTCTTTCTCGCGCTTTTTAAGCTCCAGCATCTTTGTCTCATACTCAGTGGTAATACGTTCCAACTTCTTATCGCGTTCACGAATCTGTTGACGTTTACTCTCCCAATAGCGCTTATCGCGCGCTATATCTTGCAGATACTTGTCAAAATCTACCTGGTCACTTCCAGCAAGCTCCGAGGCTTCTGCTATGACATCTTCGGGCAGACCAATTTTTCGTGCTATCTCAATAGCAAAAGAACTACCCGGATTACCCATTGATAGCGCAAAGAGTGGCTGCATACGATGACGGTCGTAAAGCATGGCACCATTTACTATTCCGGGAGTATCGGTAGCAAACTGCTTCAAATTACTATAGTGAGTAGTGATGACACCAAAGAGTTTCAACTCATTTAACCTACTCAATACAGCTTGCGCTATAGCTCCACCAAACTGTGGCTCGGTGCCGGTACCAAACTCATCTATCAGCAAAAGCGTCTTTGCATTGCCATTGCGTATACAATATTTCATATTTAAGAGGTGAGAGCTATAGGTCGAAAGGTCGTTCTCTATGCTTTGCTCATCGCCAATATCTATAAACACGCGCTCAAACACCCCAGCCACACTGCGTTCCATGAGAGGTATGGGCAATCCACACTGTAGCATATACTGCAGTAACCCTACTGTTTTCAGACATACCGATTTTCCTCCGGCATTAGGTCCCGAGATTAACAATATACGTTGTTGCTCATTTAAATGTATGGTAAGAGGCTCTATCTTCTTCCCTTGTTTTTCTAATGCAATTTGCAATAGTGGGTGTCGCGCCTCATACCAATCTATCTCACAGGCAGTAGTAAGGTGTGGTTTTATAGCCGAAATCTTTATTGAGAAGTGTGCTTTGGCCTTTAACGTATCTATCAAGGCCAGAAACTCTGCTGCCTCTTCAAGGGGTTGATAATGCGGACGCACTTCATTAGTAAACTCCACCAAGATACGTATTATCTCTCTGCGCTCTTCACTCTCTAGTTCGCGCAAACGGTTATTCACCTCTACCACTGCCGTAGGCTCTATATAGGCTGTTTTACCAGTGGCCGACTCATCATGAACAATACCGCCAATACGGCGCTTATTCATTGCCACAACAGGTATCACCAACCTGCCTTCGCGTAGTGTTGGTGTAGCATCTTTCTCGACAATGCCATCCTCTTGTGCCTTTTTCAAGATAGCATGCAAGGTTTTTGAAATACTGCCCTGTGCTTGGGTAATCGATTTTCGTATGCTATACAATTCACTTGAAGCATTATCTTTTATACGCCCATATTTATCTATCAACGCATCTATACGTTGTTCCAGTTGTGGAAACATCCCAATGGGTGCCACCAGCTGATGCATTTGTGGGAAGCGTGCTTCATCTTGCTTCTTAATATATTGTATAAGTTGATGCAAAGAGCGTAGGTTACTACGAATATCTACTACATCGTCCACATCCAGATAGGTGCCCTCCACTTGTGTTCGCACCATACAAGCTCTCAGGTCGGCAATATTTCCCAATGGTAAACCATCGGCAGTCTCTGTTAGCAGAGAGATTACCTCATCAATACGGCTTAACGACAGCACAATATCATCAAACACCGAGGTGAAGCACATTGCGTCTATCAATTCCACTCCGCGACTGCTCACACAATTCTGTTTCAATAAGTCTCTAATCTTATCAAAACCTATCTTCTGCTCAAAATTATTCGGATATAACACCTTTATTTATCTCTCCTTATTTTTGATTTTACTCTATACCTCTACCTTATGGCATAAAGAGCCGATAACAACCAGGTCATTATCGGCTCTTCATTATATTACTTTTTCTTTAGAACTCTGCATTACGTGGTGTACGTGGGAATGGTATCACGTCGCGAATGTTTTGCATACCGGTAACGAACAACATTAAACGTTCAAATCCCAAGCCAAAGCCAGAGTGAGGTGCTGTACCAAAACGGCGTGTATCTAAGTACCACCAAATATCTTTTGTTGGAACACCCATCTCGTCGGCACGACGTTGCAACTTCTCTAAATCTTCTTCACGTTGTGAGCCACCAATAATTTCACCAATCTTTGGGAAGAGCACATCCATTGCACGAACGGTCTTACCATCGTCGTTCTGTTTCATGTAGAACGATTTTATCTCTTTCGGATAGTCGGTCAATATTACCGGACGTTTAAAATGATCTTCAACCAAATAACGCTCATGCTCCGACTGCAAGTCGGTTCCCCAGTCGACATTATATTCAAATTTCTTACCGTTGGCCATAGCTGCTTTAAGTATCTCTACCCCTTCAGTATAGGTTAAACGTTTAAAATCATTCTCCACCACAAATTTCAAGCGCTCTATCAACTCAGCATCGTACATCTTAGCCAAGAATTCTAAATCGTCTTGACAATGTTCTAATGCCCAGCGAATACAATATTGAATAAAATCTTGAGCCAACTCCATATTCTCTTCAATCTCATTGAACGCCACTTCGGGCTCTACCATCCAGAATTCGGCCAAGTGACGAGGTGTATTTGAATTCTCGGCACGGAAGGTTGGACCAAAGGTATAGATAGCGCCCAATGCCATAGCACCAAGCTCTCCTTCCAACTGACCCGACACTGTCAAGTTTGTAGATTTACCAAAGAAGTCTTCACTATAATCAATACAACCGCACTCTGTCTGTTTTAGGTTTTTCAAGTCCATGGTTGTTACTTGGAACATCTGTCCGGCACCTTCACAGTCTGAACCTGTAATAATAGGTGTGTGGAAGTAGCAGAAACCACGTTCGTGAAAGAACGTATGTATAGCCATAGCCATTTGGTGACGCATACGGAACACAGCACCAAAGGTATTGGTACGAGGACGTAGGTGAGCAATATCGCGCAAGAATTCAAGGGTGTGTCCCTTTTTCTGCAACGGATAGCTCTCCGGATCGGCACTTCCGTACACCACAATGCTTTGTGCTTGCACCTCTACGGCCTGGCCTTGTCCCTTAGATTCCACCAACAAACCCACTACACTAATACACGAACCGGTAGTAATACGTTTAAGCATCTCTTCGTCGAAGTTTGCTAAATCTACTACTATCTGAATATTATGAATGGTTGAACCATCGTTCAACGCAATGAAATTTACATTCTTATTACCACGGCGAGTACGTACCCAACCTTTTATATTCACTTCGGCACCAAAGTCTCTGCGCTTTAGAGCCTCTACAATTACTGTACGCGAAATCTTTTCCATATCTTTTTAATCTTATAAGTCAGTTCTTATTACAAATGCAAAAGTACAACTTTTCGTTTAATAAATAAAAAAGCATCCAGTAAATTGGATGCTTTTCTACTCTATTTTATTTTTTGATTAATAGCGTTTAAACTCGCTACCACCCACAATACTCATTACACAACGGAAACCAATGTCGTTACGTGCTTTATCCTCTTCCAACGGACGACGTTGAGCAGGATTAATATACATTGAACGATCTTTCCATGAACCACCTTTATATACACGGGCAGTATTTGAAATCATATTTGCTTTCTCAATTGGTGTAGCATCTTTATAAACTAAGATTGAGTCGCCAATTGAAGTTTGCATATCACCATCTTTAAAGTTGCGATAGTCGCCACCGGTTTTTGTAATACCACGTTCTGCTATCATTACATTACGCATACTGTCGCGTAACTCATCGTCGATATTAGTGAAATATTTAATCAACATAGCTTCAGCATAAGCAGAGTCAGAATCGTAAACATTACCACGGAATGCATTCACACCCTCTAAAACATCGTTAGTAGCACGATACACATCCATTACCCATTCGTTCACATTACCTGCCATGTTATACAAACCATAACCATTAGGTTGGAAGAAGTTCACTGGCACGGTATAAGTATCGTTCAATGAGATACCGATAACGTCTGCACGTCCGCGAGTAAAGTTAGCATTAAACTTACCGTTAGTCTTCTTTTCGCCAAAGCTACGTACTTGTTGGCCACCGCTCCATGGGTATGTGTTAGTTTCTTGATAAGAACCATCTATATACTCTAAACCATAAGCAGCATATTCCCATTCAGCTTCTGTTGGTAGACGCACCTCTGTATCGAACAACAAACCGTTCAACAACTCTGTTGTCGACAACAATTCGTCCTCTTCGGTACGGTTTTGGTCTACATAGTCGCGAGCACGTTTAGTAGTAAAGATATAAAGGTAATCCTCTTCAGGGTTAGATTGCAAGTTAGCATTTACATCGCCAAGTGGCACATACTCGATAATTCCCGATTGCAAAAGCACCAACTCATTCAAGCGGTCGGTACGCCAAGTACAATAATCTACCGCTTGTTTCCAGCTAACACCTACAACAGGGTAGAAACTAAAAGCCACGTGAGAGAAATAGTTCTGAGCAAATGGTTCGTTATAAGCCAACTCTTCACGCCATACGGTCTCATCTGGCAAAGCCAAAATAACGGTACGAGGATCGTGAGAATAAACAGCTTGCAACCATGCTATATATTCACGCCAGTTCAAGTTTGTCACTTCATATTCATCCATGAAAAAACCTGCGGCAGTAACACGCTTTTTATTGTTATTATTAGGCATTGAAAGGTTCTGACCGTTTTGACCTTTCACAAAAGAGTTTTCCGGAATGTAAATCATACCGTTTGGACGTTTACCTTCGTAGAAAGTCTTTACATTAAAGAAACCTTGGTCTGGGTTATTATAAGCCCAACCCGTTTTGTCCGATTCTGTACCTAATGTGTTCTTCGGACCACATCCTACCAATGCGAAGCCAAGGATGCAGCAACTAATTCCGATTTTTACAAATAATTTCATATCTTTAAAAATTATGTAACTACTATTTAGACCGCAAATATAACAAGAATTTATCATATATTCGCACTACTAATACGTTTTTTTTATTTTTTTCTCCGTTAATAGACTCAAACCCTCTTTTTTAGTTACTTTTGTGCTGTAATAAGGTGAATGCAACAATTCAACTTGTACTATTTTATTAATATAACGAAAATATATGCCACATATCGTACTCAATAATCAACTTGTGAATCTTGATAATCCCATTATTATGGGTATTATCAACGTCACCCCCGACTCATTTTTCTCGGGTAGTCGTGTTTCTCAAACCTGCGACCTTATTCAGCGCTGTGCCACTGCCATAGAACAGGGGGCTCAAATTATTGATCTTGGTGGCTACTCCACACGTCCCGGAGCCGATTTTGTCTCGCCACAAGAGGAACTCAACAGAGTCTCGGCAGCACTAAAAGAGATTAGAGCACACTTCCCAAACCTCTACATCTCGGTCGACACCTTTAGGGCCTCGGTGGCAGAAGTCGCTGTCAAAGAATATGGTGTCAATATAATCAATGATGTATCGGCAGGAATGCTCGATCCCGAACTACTTCCTTTAGTGGCAAAACTAAACATACCCTATATTCTTATGCACTCTAAAGGAGATCCACAAACTATGCAACTGCAAACTCAATACCAACATCTTATTCCTGAGATTCTTCAGTTCTTTGCTCAGAAAATCAACCTGCTTAGAGAGAGTGGTTTTACAGCAGATATCATCATAGACCCCGGCTTTGGTTTTGCTAAAACAACTCAACAAAACTTCGAAATTTTACATCATCTGGAACAATTTCATATCTTTCAATCTCAACTTTTAATTGGAAATAGTCGAAAAACAATGTTATGAAAAACACTTGATTTACCACACGCTCATTCTCCCAGATAGTAAGCGCTCAGGGTATGTACAAAAGG
>CAMTOX010000012.1 GCA_947074225.1 uncultured bacterium | reverse complement strand
CTACACTATAGCCTACACTCTTTCCCTACACGACGCTCTTCCGATCTATTTACTTTGTAGCGAAATATAAGAAAGGGTATTTCTTACAATTTATCTTTTCATCATCAAATTTATTAAAACATACTATTATGAAGAACTTCTGGAAAATGACGCTAGCAACAGTAGTTGGATTACTACTCTTTTCTATTGTATGCACAGGCATCTCAATTTTCTTTTTTGTAGCAATTGCTGCTTCAACAAGTCAAACAACTGTTATTAAGCAAGCTGCAGTATATCACCTCAAGTTGAAGGGTTCTGTAGTCGACCGTGTAGATTCTGACGAGTATGCAGAATTTATGTCGGTATTCTCTAAAACCGATAAACCCATAGCTTTAGACGATTTTAAGGCTACGCTTATTGAGGCTGCCAATAATGATAATATTCATGGGGTCTATTTAGAGGTAGGGTCATTAAGTGCAGCACCGGCTTCTATTCAAGCTATGCGCTCAGCACTTCAGGACTTTAAAGAGTCGGGCAAATTTATCGTTGCTTATGCCGACAACTATAGTCAGAATACATATTGGATCTCTTCTATTGCCGATAAGGTTTATTTAAACCCTATGGGAAATGTAATGCTCTATGGTGTTAATATGAGTGGTTTCTATTTTGGAGAAACATTAAAGAAAATAGGTGTGAAGATGCAGGTGTTCCGTGTTGGTACATTTAAATCGGCTGTGGAACCATATGTTAGCGACCATATGAGTGAGGCTAATAAACTACAAATGTCGTCCCTTGCCAATGGTATTTGGAGTGCTATGCTTACCGATATTGCTGAATCAAGAAAATTAACAGTAGAGCAACTTCAAGCATTTGCCGACAATGGAGATTTCATGGCAGAAACAGAAATAGCACTTCAAAAGGGCTTGGTAGACTCATTATGCTATGAGTCGGCAATGAACGATGTGTTGGAAAATCTTGTTGGAAATAAACCTAACAAATACTCTTTAAGCAAAATTAAAAGCACAATCACTCCCGAAAAATATAAGCAAAACAAAATTGCAGTTCTCTATGCTTCTGGAGCTATTGATGGAGGAAGCAAAGAAGGTATAGATTCGGAAGATATTTGCCAAGAATTACAGAAACTAGCTAAAGATAGTAGCGTTAAGGCTGTTGTGTTACGCATTAACTCTCCAGGTGGTAGTGCTTTTGGTTCTGAACAGATGTGGCATGCAGCACAAATGCTTAAAGAGAAAAAACCTTTAGTAGTATCAATGGGAGACTATGCAGCATCTGGAGGTTATTATATGGCATGTAATGCCAATAAAATTGTGGCTGAACCTACTACATTAACAGGTTCTATTGGTATTTTTAGCATCATACCAGATGCTCAAGGACTATTTGATAAAGTTGGATTGGCCATTGATGGAGTAAGTACGGCTAAGTATGCTGCTATGGGAGATATTTCTAAACCTATGACTACCGACGAGAAGATACTATTCCAAAACACCGTAAACCGCGGATATGAATTATTTGTGAAACGTTGTGCTCAAGGACGTGATATGACTATCGACGAAATTAAAAAGGTAGCCGAAGGACGTGTATGGTTAGGAGAACAAGCTCTAAAACTCGGATTGGTAGACGAATTGGGTGGCTTAGATAAAGCCGTGGCTATAGCAGCAGAACTGGCAGAGGTAGATAAATATGCAGTAAAAGAGTATCCTGCTAAGAAAGATCTTTTTACCAAAATAATGGAAGATTTCCAAATGAATGCTTCTGCACGTGTTATGGCAAAACAGTTGGGAGAATATGCTGCTTATTATGAGGCTTTCCAAAAGGCTAATGCGGCTATGGGAATTCAAGCTCGCATTCCTTACGAAATAATTTTTGAATAAGCATTGACACAGTTTTTCTTTAAACGTTATTCCAATTCCTTATCGGAATAACGTTTATAGTCAAATGAAATGGAAAGGGCATTACAACTACATGTTGTAATGCCCTTTCCATCTATATATGCCTTTCTATCAACTTAAACTCACATCGCCAAATACCATACTTGGAATTTGAAGTGGGGTAGAGAGGCGTGGGTCATTGCCCAGCTCCAGTAATGTTTGCCAGAAACTTAACATATTACCGGTAATAATCATCTCCGAAAAAGGTTGTGTTAATACACCTTTCTCTATCATTAAACCCTCAATGCCGTAAGAGAAATCGCCTGTGGTGCCATTGCAATTACCGCCATTAAAACCAGTAATATAGACTCCCTTCTCAATGCTGTTTATCATCTCTTTACAGCACATCTTGCCCAATTCGCACTGAACTAACGATACATTGTTTATGGTTGGTTCCATATGTAGCTTACGGCCATAATAGGGGTCTATGAGGTAATGCTGCAATACTCCCTCTTTAATAAGAGTGCGTTGCTTTGTTGCTATTCCTTCATTGTTGTAATAACGCGCTCCGATATGCCCTGCAAGGTGAGGGTTATCTATTAAAGTAAGCTTGCTATTGGTAACAGATTCTCCCAATTTATTCAACAAGAAGCTGCTGCCGGTGTGCAATACTTGTCCATACATGGCTCGAATTAGTGGACGCACAAGTTGAGAAATTACCTCTCGGTCTATTACCGCATCGTAATTACCGGCATCAATTTTACGTTGTCCCAATTTCTGCTTTGCCTTCGCTATGGCTTCTGCTCCAATGCCACTCTTCGACAGAGCATCCCAGCGCAGTGCACTATCGTATCCAAAGCCTTCTGGTCGTGCACCATCGCTATCCATAATAGATACCATGGCCGACACGCCAAAACTAGTACCTCTCTGTTCGCCCTCAAAACCTTGCGAGTCTATAATGTAGTTATAGGCCTCTAAATCGCCGTAGCTACTCTCTGTAGAGATAATATCCAACTCACTATCTGCCATCTCAGCAATGATTGCTTTAGCACGCTCTAACTTCTGGCCTATAGTAATTTGCTCAAAATGTTCATCATACTGTTTTAAATCTTCACCTCCTCCTTTATAGTAGAGCGATTGTTCTGGCATCTTACGGTCGGCATCCACCTCAAGCAGTTGTGTGGTGGCTATTCCCTCTTTAATAAATGCTTTAAGTTCCTCTTTCTCTAAACGGTTGGTCGATATGGCGCCATACCTATCTTCAGTAAATAGTGTGATTACCATTTGTCGCTCACTACTCTCCACCCATTTATCTATCTGCTCATTACGCAACTCAATGCTACTCTCTTTACCTTGCGACAAGCTTATGCGGCATCCGCTACACCCCATACGCCGAGCCTCTTGAAGGGCCCATTGTGCTAAGTTTTTATCTTCTTCTGTTATCATAGTGTATCTCTTTTTTATCGTCTAATAACCTCCTACGGTTAATTTTGAAACCAATACCGAAGGCATGCCGCAGGTTACGGCGCACGACTGACCGCCTTTGCCGCAAGTCCAAGCACCATTGTCTACCACTGCATTGTTAGCCACCATAGTAATGTCGGCCAAAGCTTGTGGACCATTGCCTATAATATTTATATCTTTAATAGGTTGTGTTAAACGTCCATTCTCTATTAAGTAGCCCGACTTCACATAAAAGGTAAAATCTCCGGCACCAATTTGTACCTGTCCGTTGGAGAATACATCTACATATACACCCTGTTTTACTGCTCTAATTAAATCGTTGGCTTCGTGGCTTCCGCTCTCCATATAGGTAGCTCGCATGCGCGGTAGTGGTGCGTATCGAAAAGACTCGCGACGTCCATTACCCGTTGGAGCAATGCCATAGTGAGCAGCACTTATGCGGTCGTGAATATAGCTGTTCAATACTCCATTCTTCACCAATACGGTCTTCTCACCCTTCACGCCTTCATCGTCAATATTCAGGGAACCTCTATTATGAGGTAGTGTAGCATCGTCCACAATGGTAATGTCGTTGGCACAAATTTGTTTGCCCAACTTATCACTGAATATAGAGGTTTTCTTACGGTTAAAGTCGGCCTCGAAGGCATGTCCTATCGCCTCGTGTAATAAGATTCCGGAGCTTCCAGCACCCATCACCACCGGCATCTCACCCCCTTTAGGTTGGGTGGCTTCAAAGAGGATGGCGGTGTTTTCCACCACCTCTTTGGTAAGTTCTTCAATAAGCTCCTGAGTCATGAACTCAAAGCCCATCATAAAAGATTTTGAGGCTGAAGCGCTCTCGCGTCGTCCTTCCATCTCCATTACACAAGAGACACCTAGTGTAGTGAGTGGGCGATAGTCGTAATAGAGGTCGCCCAACGAATTGGCAAACAAGATGTGAGAACTCTGCTCACTATGGTTTATTGAAACCTTCTTAACACGGCTGTCGGCAGCGAAAATCATCTGGTTGAGCATCTCCAAAAATGGCTTCTTATCGGTTACCGAAATCTCTTCCCACGATTTCAAAATAGGGTAGTAGTTCTTTAAACCCTGAACAGCGCTCAGAGGTACGGCATGATGTGTACGGTTTTGTTGTGCTATGAAAGCTGCTGTACGAGCTGCTTCAAGCAGTTTCGTATAGCTCACCTCTTCTAAATAGGCGTAACCGGTTTGCTCGCCAATCACAACACGAACCCCAACACCAAAGTCTATATTGCCGGTGGCACGGTTCACACTGCTGTCCATTAATGTTAATCCATGGCTTATGGTATGCTCAAAAAAGAGGTCGGCATAGCTGCCTCCTTGTTCTAAACAGACCTCTAAAATCCTTTGTATTTGCTTCTGCTCAATGCCAAAGTGCTGCATGGCAGACTCTAAACTAGTTAATATCATCTTTTTTATCTCTCTTTCTTATCATTTTATTTTCTGTTGCAAAGTAACAAAAAATAGCTTATGTTTGTTCTCTAATAATAAGATTATCAATGCTTATTCCATTTTATATTTAATAGTCGTTTTATGAAATCGTTTTCTTATCGCACCATTTTATGTTGCTGTTGTGTTTATTTACTATTTATTACCTCATGCTCAAAGCATAAACCATCGGCCATAGAACAGATATGGCTTAATCATCCAACCTTAGCACCCGCCGTTGTACCTTTTAACGATGGTTATTTCCTACCCTTATTATGGCTTGATGAACAGCTGACAATTGAAGATGGCGTACCTGCTCTATTTTCTTTTATGAATGACAAGAACGCAACCAATACAGATTTATATAATGCTTCGCTTACCGATGTTACCGCTATGGCAGTGGCCGACTCTATACTTTACATATCTGTAGGTTCTCAAATTAAAGCATATCATGTCACCATGCCCGACTCTTTGTTAGGATCATTCTCGTTACCCGATAGCAATAATACCATACATTCTCTTTGTGTAGTTGGAGAATTGCTCCTAGCTACCACACCGGAAACGGGCAACATCTATGTTGTCGACCTCTCCGATACACTCCCTTTAGAACGTCGTCGTGCATTGCTCTATTATAACGTACCAAGAGCTGGCGCAATGCTTTGCCATCAAGAAGCCCTTTATGTTGCTGCTACCCATGGCACAGCCCCCGATTCTCTCTATTACGACCTTTGCCGCATAGCACCGCTTGATGAGCCTCAAACGGAACTTATACTCAATGCTCCTGGAACACTTGCTTCGTTGGCAATTAGCGAGGATGGTTCCACAATCTATTTTGTCAATTGTGCCAATGCAACACTCTATAGCTTAGAACTCGAAACCTCTAACCTCACTGCTATAGATAGTTGTGCGAAATATACCAATCCAACAGCTTACTTTTTAGAACTGATAGAATAGAATATGGCTCTTAAGACTCTGTTTTTGATACTTATAAATACGCCATATTACCTATTAAGGTATTGCGTATAGCTCTGTAATACGTTTCTTCATAATATATTGTAGTCAGCAAATCTTGTGCGCAACCTCTCTATGGGATGTTTTCTTGCTCATTGCTAAACGTATCTGTAGTATTTCATGATATAGGAAAATCTACTTTATGCTCCATATTGATTACCTATTTCTACCTACCAAAGTCCTATCAAAGTCGAATCAAAGTCGAATCAAAGTCGTTTGTAAGGGTTCGAATTTGATACGACTTTGCTCCCTTTTTGCCTACTCTTTGGAGTATCTATGAAGATAGATATGAATTGAAAAGTGCATCCCCTTTTTAATGTGTACCATTTCCGAATAAATACTTTCTAAAAGAATTATCTATAATTTTGCTGTTAAAACCAATACTATATTATGTAAATTACATACTACTCAATGTAGTAACCCTATTGTAATCTACTATTTGTAAAGTACTACTATGATAACTGTTTAACTCATTCCTCATCTTGTGTAATCAATTAATTAAGGTGTAATTAATTGATTTTAGGGCTATCTGTAGAATACTACACTTTTACTTCATTCTGATGTTTTAACTTTTAGGAGGCTATATCTATTAGAGAGGTGGCATATTAAAGTGTATTTTTGTCATAAATATTTATAACAATGAGAAACACTTTACTATCCTTTTTTCTGTTTTTGAGTGTGCTGTGTTGTGCTGCTATAGTGCCTGTTGGCAGTGGTAGTTACACCACCACTTACCCTGGAGCCGATGCCGCAGGGCGTAATGGTTATCCCAACTTTACCCCTCAACTAAGCGGTGTAGCTGCTACTAAGCCTATCCCTACGAATGATTGGTGGTCGCTACTATTGAAAGATAACCATGTGAGCAATCTTTTCAACTACCCATATACCATGCGTACCATGCCTCAGGGTTTGGTGGTGAGCTATATTCCACAAGGAGTGATCGACGATTTGTTGCCTATTACCGTTGGGGTTACCGGATTGTCGTCTACCCAATGTACTGTTTCCGACCACTCGGATTGGACCGTTACCATGCGTTGGGACGACGGCGTGCACCAAATGGAAGCCGTGTCGGGCGTAGGTATGCCTTTTCTCTACTTTACGAAACAGAGTGCCGATGAGGCGCAAGTAGCCATTACCTCGGGCATAGTAACAGTGCAGGCCGAGATGATTGTGGTGGAGAATGCTAAACATGGAGCCAGTTTTGCCATATATGCCCCTGTGGGAAGCACGTGGACGAACACGGCTGGGGTTTATACCTCTACATTAAATGGGCAGAACTACTGGTCGGTAACTATGTTGCCACAAGGAGCAACCAATGTGGCTACAGTGGCCAATGAATATAAACAGTATGCTTATGTGTTCCCAACCAACACTACTGCCAACTATAATTACAATGCCACAACCGGTGTGGTACGTACAGACTTTACAGTGACTACCGTTGTGAAAGAGGGCACCAATCAACATATGTTGTTGGGATTATTGCCTCACCAATGGGCTCACTTAGCCTCAAACTCGGCACAACCTCAAGGATATAGCTACAACACTATACGTGGTGAGTTAAAAACGTTGTCAGGCAATAGCTTCAGTGTGGAGAATCGTTACTACGGTATCTTGCCTACATTGCCCCATGTGGGCAGTTCGAGTCCAAGTTTTGTGTTAGATACCTTGAATAGTAAAATTAATGCCATAAAAGATGATGCGATAGGCACCTGGACCGACTCTTATAATGATGGTCAGTTGCTGAACCGTTTGATTCAGACAGCACGTGTAGCTGCCGAGGTGGGTAACACTGCTGCATTGAATACCATGTTGAATACCATTCAAGATCGGTTAGAGAATTGGTTGAGTTACTCTCAAGGCGAGGTGGCTTTTCTATTCTATTACCATAGCACTTGGAGCGCTTTGTTGGGCTATCCGGCAGGCCATGGTCAGGACAATAATTTGAACGACCACCATTTCCATTGGGGTTATTTCATTCATGCGGCCGCTTTTATGGAGCAGTATCGTCCGGGATGGGCCGCACAATGGGGCGACATGGTGAACCTTTTGGTGCGCGATGCAGCAAGCTACGACCGTAACGACACTATGTTCCCATACTTGCGTAGCTTTAGCCCATATGCTGGACACTGCTGGGCCAATGGCTTTGCAACATTCCCAAATGGTAACGACCAAGAGTCGACCAGTGAGAGTATGCAGTTTAACTCGGCCTTGATACATTGGGGTACTATTACTGGCAATAACGCCATACGCGATTTAGGTATCTACCTTTATACCACTGAACAGAGTGCTATTGAGGAGTATTGGCTCGATGTGCATCGCCGTAACTTCCCGGCAACTCAACAATATGCTTTAATTTCACGCTTATGGGGAAACAATTTAGACAATCAGACCTTCTGGACTGGCGATATTGCAGCATCGTATGGCATTGAGCTATACCCAATTCATGGTGGCTCTTTATATTTGGGACACAATAAAGCGTATGCTGCCCGTTTGTGGAACGAGATAAAACAAAATACGGGTATTACAAGTAACGAGGCGAATGTGAACCTATGGCACGATGTGATGTGGGAGTATGGTGCCTTTACCAATCAAGGTGAAGTGTTGGCTATGTACGACTCTTATCCCAACCGCGATATTAAATTTGGTGTGAGCGATGCACAAACTTACTACTGGTTGCACAGCATGAATGTGTTGGGTGCAGTAGAGGCAACCATTAGCGCCGACTATCCGATTGCGGCAGTGTTTAATAAGAACGGACGTATTACCTATACTGCACACAACTACGGCACCACTGCACGCACCGTAACCTTCTCCGATGGGTATCTGCTGCAAGTGCCTGCCAATACGTTGGTAGCACAAAGTGTGGGCGAAATGGTTCCCTCGGTAGCTATAACATCGCCTAAACATAATGAGAAAGTGTTGCTTGGTGAAGCAGTAACCGTTACTGCCGAGGTAATGGATTTTAGCACTGGTGTTATTACCGAAGTGCTTTTCTATGCCAATGGCAATGTGATTGGAGCAGCAACCACAGCACCCTATAGTGTGCAGTGGCAAGCAGCCGAGGGCACTTACCAACTTACGGCACGTGCCACCAATAGCGAAGGTGCTGTGGGTATGTCGGAACCTATTACGGTGGTGGTAACTGGCGATAACTCGTGTAGCGTAACCGCGAACGAGGCTTCGCAAGGAAGTTTCTCGAGCGGATATAAGTTGAGTTTCGAAACCATTGGCACTAATGTTAATGTAACAGCCGAACTCTTGGATACCGATAAAGATGGAGTAGTGGCTTATTTATGGCTCGAAATGCCTTTCTCTGAACGACAAATGGGTGGTAATACAGCTCAATTTACCTCTACCTTGACCGGACAAACCGTGGGACAGGAGTTGAGCATAGCGGTTAAGTTTGCTTATGCCGGTGGCATGAGTGTTACTAAATACTACCCTTATGTAGTGGGCAATAATTGTGAACCCGATGTTGAAACCGGTTTAGATCAACTGGAGCACTCGGGGGTGAACTGTTTCCCTAACCCAGTGGTCGATGTGGTGACATTCCAGAGCAGTAGTGAAATGCAACGTTTAGAGCTGAGAAACCTATTGGGCCATACCGTGAAAGTGCTCACCCTGGCCGAGTCAAAGGTGGAGTGTTCATTGAGCGGCTTGCCTTCGGGACACTACCTGGCCATAGTGACCTTAGAGAATGGTGAGGTGGTGCTACAAAAATTGGTGAAACTGTAAAAGGTATACCCATTAAAAGCGATTAATTTATAGGGCGTTCTTAAAGCCGATTTGTAAATGGTTTTAATTACCATTGCTACATATCTATGCAATGGTATGGATAGAGTGGTATATAAAAACAGTTTTTAGAATGTGCCTAAAGGATATGTTCTGGTTATAGAACAGTTTTGGATATTATATTGACGATAGGGGAGTGGCCATAGGTTACTCCTCTATTCTTTTTTTGTTGCTGCTATTTGAATATGTTAAAGTTTTCGCTCTCAACTATCATATTGATAGAAATTTAGAGCGCACAATGGGTGAGATGTATTCTTAAGATTCTAAAATAATGGTATAGACGTTCTAAAAATTTAGAATATATTTGTATATTTGCGGCTGATTATAGAGTACAATATGTCAGAATGGATAGAACATGAGGGAGTTGTAGTGTCGTTTTCGAAAGATATGGCACAAGTGCAGTTAGAGCAAACATCGGCATGCGCCGGTTGTCATGCTAAGGGTGCCTGTGGTGCTTCAGAAAAGCGTGATCACGTGGTAGAAGCATTGACCAATGGGTCTCATTTTACAGTTGGAGAACGCGTAATGGTATATGGTGCAAAAAGTATAGGCTTTTGGTCTGTAGTTTGGGCTTTTGCCGTACCATCTGCTTTGATATTATTCACGTTAATATTGTCTACTTTATCTGGGTTAAGCGAAGTGTATGGCGGATTATTAGGATTGGCTATTTTAATACCTTACTATATTGTCATATTTCTTATGCGTAATCGTTTAAAATATAAGTTACGTTTTTACGTTCGTCATATATAACCAAACCATTTTTATCGAAACTATTTCAAATCATTATAACAATGAATTTAATTGTCATCTCTCTAATCACCTTAGGTGTTATAGGCTGCTTAGCAGCGCTGATATTGTATTTAGCAGCACAAAAATTTAAAGTATTTGAAGATCCCCGAATAGATCAAGTTGAAGCAGCATTACCTGGAGCTAATTGTGGTGGTTGCGGTTTCCCTGGTTGTAGAGGCTTTGCCGAAGCATGTGTTAAGGCCGACACTCTAGACGCTTTGTCGTGTCCGGTTGGAGGTGCACCTACAATGAGTAGCGTAGCAACAATACTTGGTAAAGTGGCAGCAGAGAGTGAACCTATGGTAGCCGTACTACGTTGTAATGGTACTCATGCTAACAGAAAGAGACATAATGAATATGATGGGGCTAAAAACTGTAAAATTGCTGCGGCGTTATATGGTGGCCAAACCGGATGCTCATTTGGTTGTGTAGGTTTTGGAGATTGTGAGGTATCGTGTAAATTCGATGCTCTACATATTGATAGTGAAACAGGATTACCAGTAATCGACGAAGAGAAGTGCGTGGCTTGTAACGCTTGCGTAAAGGCATGTCCAAAACTCTTGTTAGAGTTGCGTAAGAAAGGTCCTAAAGGACGTCGCGTGTTTGTGAGCTGTATGAATAAAGATAAAGGTGGTGTGGCTAAGAAAGCGTGCTCTGTGGCTTGTATTGGGTGTGGCAAATGTGCTAAGGTATGTCCGTTTGATGCTATCACTATAGAGAATAATTTAGCCTATATAGATTTTCAGAAATGTCGCTTGTGTCGCAAATGTGTTCCTGAATGTCCTACTGGAGCGATACACGAAATAAACTTCCCTGTGCGTGCCGAAAAAGCTGCTGCTCCAAAAGTAGTCCCTACTAAAGAGACTCCAAAAATCGAAATAGTAGAAAAACCTGCCGAAGTAAAAGAGAAACCTCTAGTTGTTGAAACAGTAGTGGAGGAGAAGATAACTCCGAATGTAGAGGCTAAAGAAACCATAGTAACTCCTGAAACCGTTGTCGAAACAACAACTGAAGAGGTAGTTTATGAGACGGTAACGCGAGCAGAAATAGAGGAGAGTACTAAAACTGCTCAAGAACAACCTGTGAAAGAGCAACCTTTGCAGGTAGAGGAAAAGAAAGAGAAAGGTGTGGAAGCTACTTCAGAAGAGACGGAGAGTGAAGAGAAACCAAAACAATCTGAGGCTAAGATGCAATCTTTAGACCTTTAAAATTAACCATAACACGAATAATAACGCATAGTTGCATTAGGATATGAAGACATTTAAGATAGGTGGTGTACATCCACATGATTATAAATTGTCGGCAGGCAAGAAGATAGTAGAGGTGCCATTGCCAAAACAAGCTATCATTCCATTAAGTCAACATATAGGTGCCCCTTGTAATGCCGTAGTTGCCAAAGGCGATGAGGTTAAAGTGGGTCAGTTGATTGGACAGGCTGCCGGATTTGTCTCAGCTAATATTCACTCGCCAGTATCGGGTACTGTAGCAAAGATTGATATGGCTCCAGATGCCTTTGGACTCAAAGCAATGTCTATCTATATAGACGTTCAAGGCGATGAATGGGTGGAAGAGATTGACCGTTCGGAAGAGATTATACGCATTGTTAAAGCAGAACCTGCCGAGATAATAGATAAAATCACTAAGGCTGGTATTGTAGGTCTTGGGGGAGCATGTTTTCCTACTCAAGTAAAACTCATGCCTCCTAAAGGAACCAAAGCCGAAGTGCTTATCATAAACGCTGTAGAGTGCGAACCTTATTTAACCTGCGACCATCAGTTGATGATGGAACATGCTGAGGAGATTTTTATTGGTATCTCTATCTTAATGAAAGCACTCAATGTACAGAAAGCTATTGTAGGTATAGAAGGGAATAAGCCAGATGCCATACGTCTCTTTAAAGAAATGGCAATGCGTCATTTCGGAATTGAGGTTTGTCCATTGAAATTGCAATATCCTCAAGGAGGTGAAAAACAATTGATAGATGCTACTATTGGTCGCCAAGTTCCAAGCGGACAACTTCCAATTAGTGTTGGCGCAGTAGTTCAAAACGTGGCAACCGTATATGCTGTATATGAGGCAGTTCAAAAAAATAAACCCTTGTTTGAGCGTGTCATTACTGTTACAGGTAATCATGTGGCTCAACCAGGTAACTATAAAGTACGTTTCGGTACTCCTTTGCTCGATGTTATGGCCATGGCTGGAGGTCTTCCAGAAGACACCGGTAAAATAATTATTGGTGGCCCAATGATGGGACGCTCGGCTGTGACTTTAGAGACTCCTGCTACAAAACGTAGTTCAGGTGTATTAGTTCTCCCAGAATCTATGTCTCTAAGAGCAGAACCCGATAACTGCATGCGCTGTTGTAAATGTGTTACCGCTTGTCCAATGGGTTTAGAACCTTATTTATTGGTGCAAGAAGCAGAGCGCGAATTATGGGATAGAATGGAAAAAGATAATATCATGGATTGTATAGAATGTGGCTGTTGTTTATACTCTTGTCCTTCACACCGTCCACTATTAGACTACGTGCGTATGGGTAAAGCTACTGTAGGAGGTATTATCCGTAACCGTGCAACCCAGAAATAGATAACCAAATCGTCACACATTATTGAATATCAAAGCTAATATCTATGAATAGTTTAATTGTTTCACCGGCTCCACACCTACATAGTGGCGATACTGTATCGCGTAGAATGTTGGATGTTATCATAGCGTTAATGCCGGCTTACTTAGTATCGCTCTACTTTTTTGGGCTTGGAGCATTGATTGTGAGTTTCACAGCCATGATCTCTTGTGTCTTATTTGAGTA
>CAMTOX010000011.1 GCA_947074225.1 uncultured bacterium | reverse complement strand
AATATCTCAATTTCAATCTCATGAATCAATTATCTCTAATCAATATCATAAATTATAATTCAAATATTATTTACTTATATGTTTTAAACCATTAAATCCCTTCGTTTTTACTTAATCGTATATATTCGTGTTATTCACTATTCGTGAAGTTCGTATTTTTCCATTCGTGTAATTCCTTTCGTGAATATTCGTGCCATCTCACATTCGTGAATATTCGTGCAATCTCACATTCGTGAATATTCGTGTAACTCTATTCGTGTTATTCGTGCAATTCTATTCGTGTTATTCGTGCCTTTCTATTCGTGATATTCGTGCAATTCTATTCGTGTTATTCGTGCTATTATTACAAAAGGATACGTTTAAACACAAATTGGTCACCACCAAAACACATCAAGATACCCAACTTTTTATGCGTTGCTTTCAAATAATTCAACAATTGTTTCCCATGTTGCTGTGTCAAATATTCTGTAGCCTTCACTTCAATAACCATATCATCATAACAGATAAAATCGGCAATATAATACTTACTCATCAAACGATCTCCCAGATAAATATTCAACTTCACCTCTCTTTGATAAGGTATTCCCTCCTCTTTAAAGAAGGTTTCCAATGCCTCTTGATAAACTGCTTCCAAAAAACCACATCCCAAAAGATTATACACCTTCATGGCTGCACCAACCACTTTATAACTTTCATCCCTCATCACTATCTTATCATCCATAACAATCCATTTATGCAAATAAAACTTTCATCCAATCAAATTCAGTCTACCCCCTTCGTGTAATTCGTGGTACTATATTCGCGTTCCTCCTATTCGTGAAATTCGTGTTCTCCTCTTTGTGTAAATTCGAGCTCTCCTCTTTGTGTAAATTCGTGCTATTTAATCCCTTCGTGATTATTCGTGTTCCTTCCTTCGTGATTATTCGAGCTCTCCTATTCGTGAAATTCGTGTTCTCCTCTTTGTGTAAATTCGTGCAACTATACGGTATCCATAAAACTCCGCTGCACCTTATTAAACACCACTATTCCTACAAAGAGCAGCACCACCATAAAGACGAAGCTATAGCCCAGTGCCCACCATGAGAAGCTTCCGGCTCCTAAGAAGCCATATTTGAAACTCTCCACTATAGAGGTGATGGGGTTCAGTGTCATCACAAAACGCAGTTTCTCGTTAGTGATGGTATTGAGAGGATAGATGATTGGGGTGGCATACATCCAGAGCTGTACAATGAATGTAAAGAGTATGGTCAAGTCACGGTATTTTGTGGTGAGCGAAGAGATGATGATGCCAAACCCTAAGGCCAATCCTGCCAACATGATGATGAGCAGTGGAAATAGGAAGGCATACCAGTTTGGGGCTACGGGAGCACCCACCACCCAGTAGTAGATATAGACCAAGAAGAAGAGTAGAAACTGTATGAAAAGTTTCACCAAGTTTCCTGTCACCGTTGCCAAGGGCACCACCAGACGTGGAAAGTAGACCTTCCCAAAGATGGCAGCGTTATTAGTAAACGTGTTTGAGGTTTTATTGAGACAGTCGGCAAAATATTGCCAACAGAGAATTCCGGCTAGGTAGAAGAGTGCTTGTGGAAGTCCATCGGTACTAATTTTGGCAATACCACCAAACACCACCATATACATAATGGTAGTAAAGAGGGGTTGTATAAAGAACCAGGTAGGTCCTAAAATGGTTTGCTTATATTGTGTCACAATATCGCGTTTGACATACATGCGCCAAAGGTCGCGGTATCGCCACAGCTCCTTAAAGTCAATCTGTAGTAAACCCTCACGAGGTTTTATAATGGTACTATACTCTTCCATAGATCTATTTGGGGGCCTTTAAAGACCGGTATGATTTTTTGTTTAGACACTTTATGCTTCGCGTTGAATGCTGTACGTTGAATATTTTACACGGCTCAATCTTGAATGCTCATTGTGTTCACGTTGAATAAAAAACAGATCCTACGTGAAGCATCGCCGAGTATTTAACGTAAAGTGGCAACCGAACATTCAACGCGCCGCGAAACAAGCATTCCCCGTGAGCGAAGCGAACATGCATCACGAGGCATCGCTGAACACTATTCACACATGCAAATATAATACAAAACTTTGTAACAATTTGAAGAAATTCACTTTTTTAATACAAACATCTGTCTATATATGTCTAAATTATTAGAATACTGAATATTGAACACTGCACTAGTTGAACACAGCGCTAGTTGAACACAGCGCTTCGCTTTGTTAGTTTAATGCTACGCTTGTTTAACGTGAGCATCAGCGAACATTCAACGCGCCGCGAAGCAAGCATTCCCCGTGAGGCGACAGCCGAACATTCAACGCGAAGCATCAGACAAGCGCCAGCATAACAGGGCTTTCAAGTCATCTATCTGTTGTTGCAGTTCCCTGCCGATATCGGTCTCACGCACGCGCATACGTTGGGCATCGAACTCTACGACGATATTGGTAGATTTAATATCCAGTCCCTGCTCTATGGCCATTTGTCGTGACAAGAAAGGCTCATGCTGCACCAGATGCATTCCTTGGGAATTGTACACCAAAGTATATCCTGCAATACCTGTCTCTGGTTGGTAGGCACGTGAGAATCCACCATCAATCACTAGTAACAATCCATTGGCACGTATTGGCGTCTCACCCTTCTTGGTCTTCACCGGCACATGTCCGTTTATGATATGTCGGTGACGACCATGGCATCCAAACTCATCGAGAATACGTTCGCACACTTCCGGGCTATTGCGCACAGTAAAATAGTGCCCCTGCACCTCTTTTTGGAGTGCTTTATCAGTGGTAAAGTAGCGTTCAAAAGTAGCCATCTGCGACTTATCAAAAGGGGGAGCATCGGGACCACACCATAAGTACCAGATATAGTCTATGCAGTAGTCGCGCTCTGCTGTCTCGGCATGTCGCTGAAAAGCTTTACGCACCATCTGGTCTACCTTATCTAGCAGAGCTTTGCCGACATAGGGACATCCATCTATCATCACCTCCTTAAAGGTGCCATCGTCATTCATCGGTATTGAGGCATGAAACAGCAGGTTAGAGTTACAGACCTTATACATGGCACCATGGCTGAGAAGAAATTGCATATGGTTTTCTAGTCGCTCACTGCTCACAAAGCTATGGTGTAGTTTTGTCACCAATTCTGCCTCTTCCTCCGTCAGGCGGTAAGGGTCGGCAGCATCTACAGTAGGAAAACAGGTATCTTCAAGTGGATATTCTTTTCCATCTACCACCAACACCCCCCGCTGTAGATCCATGCGATGCAACATATTGCGATGATTCAATCCATATTCAGGATGTTTATTCAATAGTGCTGCTTCCAACTTAAACTGTATGATAGAGATGGCTTTATGCATCTGTGCAATGAGACGCATATTCTTCTCACTATAGGGTGCATCGGCATAGGTCATCTTAGGCTGAAAAATAGTACAGGGATCATCGGCATACTGCTCCATGGCAAAAGTTGCCAAAGGCAGCAGGTTGATGCCATAGCCATCTTCCAGTGTCTTAAGGCTGGCGTAGCGAAGACTGATGCGCAGCACATTGGCGATGCAACAGTCATTGCCTGCCGCAGCACCCATCCATAACACATCGTGATTGCCCCATTGGATATCCACATGATGGTAGCGCATCAATGTATCCATGATGATATGTGCTCCCGGACCACGGTCGTAGATATCGCCTACAATATGCAGGGAATCTATCACCAAGCGTTGTATGAGGTGACACATGGCAACAATAAATTCGTCGGCACGACCGATCGTGATAATGGTACGTAAAATACCATCGAGGTAGGCTTGTTTATTGGGATTATTTTCCGACTCATGCATCAGCTCTTGAATGATATAGGAAAACTCCTCAGGAAGTGCCTTGCGCACTTTGGAACGAGTATATTTGCTAGAAACTATCTGACACGTACGTACCAGTTGTATCAGCGTTACCATATACCATTCGTCCAGGTTACTCTCTTTAGCTTTAATAAGTTCCAGTTTCTCACGCGGGTAGTAGATCAGGGTACAGAGTTCACGTTTCTCACTCTCGCGCAGATGTGATCCAAAGAGTTCATTTACTTTACGTTCTACAGACCCGGAAGCATTTTTCAGCACATGTTGAAACGCCTCATACTCTCCATGCAGGTCGGCCAAGAAATGTTCTGTCCCTTTGGGCAGATTCAATATCGCTTCTAGATTGATGATTTCGGTACTTGCCGAAGCCACGGTAGGAAAACTGCGCGAAAGAAGCTGCAGATAACGCAACTCTTCCGGAGTAAACTCTGATGTGCTTTTCATAGCTATGTTTTATTTGTTTAAACCCTTTAGTTGTTGGATGTTTATGCTCTCTGCGTTCGCAGGGAATGCTGAGCGCTATGCGTTGAATGCCACGCATTGAATATTTCGTAAAGCTCAATATGGAATGTTCACTTCCTTCGTGTTGAATTAAAAAAACACATCCTACGTGAGGCGACAGCCGAACACTAGACGTGAGCGTTTGCGAACATTCAACACGAGACAACGCCGAGTATTCACCATGAGCGGTAGCGAACATCATACGCGCTGCGAAGCAAGCATCCTCTGTCGACAAAATTAATCTATTTATAATCTGTATACAAATATTATGCAAAATAATTTTATAAAATCAACAAAAGAATGCTGCATGGGGAATGCCATGCGTTGAATGCTGCACGTTGAATTTAAAAAACACATCATACACGCTGCGAAGCAAGCATTCTACGTGAGCGTTAGCGAACATTCAACACGAGGCATCGCCGAGTATTCACCGTGAGGCGACAGCCGAACATTCAACACGCTGCGAAACAAGCATCATATGCGCCACAAAACCCCATCAAATAGGGACCAAATTCGGACATACATCCGAATTTGGTCCCTATTTGTACCCTCTTTGTACCCTCTTTGACAGCAATATGAAGAGAGATAAAATTAGTGATTTTCTTATGGCATCACCACTTTTACCTTTTCCGTACCTTGCGCAGTAGAAACTACCAAAACATAAACTCCCGAAGAGAGATTTAAAGTTTCAGAAAGGGTGTGGTGACAGACCTTCTCTACGATCACCCTGCCGATGCTATCATAAAGTCGCAAATGCGTTATGGGATAGAGCGACTGCACCACACAGCTATTGCGTTCCGGAGTATAGACATGCAAGGAGGAGTAATGAAGCGACTCCACCATATCGGGGGTGTCGGCAGTAACGATAAAATAGCGTGGAGCAGCAGAAGTGGGGAGTTCCAGATCCAGCACCGTATCATCGGAGATGCCGTAGTAGCGCTGTGCTACGGAATCGAAGATGCCCAACGGCATGGCAAAGGATGAGCATCCTTGAAAAGAGAGCATAAAACGCTGTGCAGTGTTGGTTGAAGAGAGCTGCTTCATTCCTAAAGGCACACGTTGCAGTTGCGACAGCACATTGATTTGCAAGGCACGATTTCCCGCAACCGTATAGAGTGCCGAGGGGGTGAGTTTAGTATCGAATAGAAGAAGCTCCACATCCTCACGCATGACATAACCATCGTTGGCAGAAGGCTTCTCGACAACGAGTACTGTGCTGGCATGACCATTTACCATGGCAGTGAGGTAAAGACGTGACACCGAAACAGCGGCTGAGGGAGCAGCACTTTTACTGCTTTGCGGATAGGTGGCCGAAGAGTAGAATGTCATAGCATCTGCCTTGAAATAAGTTGAGGTATCTGTCTGCACAAAGAATCCCTCATACGGTTTTATATTCACAACATCGGCAGTGGTAGAGGTAGATTCGCCCGAAGAGGAACATGCCACGATGGCTCCTGACTTGACTACCCAATAGCTTCCGGTAAGATGCGGATTGTCATCAAAGAAGGAGGAGGCATAGAGGGTTGTCATGAAGGGGTTGCCGGTAAGTCCCAAACGTGAAGAATCGCTATAGTGCGTCACAGTGTTGACACCACTCCATAACGAATCTATAAAGGCTAACTTATAATAGTCGTTTGGACGTGCGACATCTATGGACAGTGAAGAGGGTGAATCATCGGCATTAAAGTAGTAGTAACTAGCATCACTTTTGGGCAGCCGCAACGTGATGGTATCTTTTGAGGAGGCATAATCTTCTACCCAGACACAGAAGCCGCTGCGTGGCACATAGTCTGTTGCCATGCCATTGGAGGGGTTACTCCATGACACATTGCCCACCGAAGTGCTGCCAGCACTACTTTGCGATTCCACATAACTATTGTAGACCGATTGCCAAAAAGGTATGGAGAGTCTGCTGTTGCAAGTGCCCAAAGAGCTAAAGGCATTTGATGTGGCAGCGGAAGTAGAAACATAAAGATCGCCCGATACCAATCCGCGAATAGGGGCACTCATAAGCACCCACTGCTTGGTGGGAAGAGTGACATCGAGAAAGGCACTGTCATAACTGAGATACTCCTGCCCGACGAGCATGGCCTGAGGTGCAAAGTAGATATTCTGACAACGGTTCACCTCATAGGTGAGATCATGCATTAAAAGCTGAGCACTATTGGTATCTGTAGCTTGCGAAGGGTATACGACAGGCACCACCGAAGCCTGAGGAATGATGATATTGGTAGATTTTAAAGCGGCATAATAACTTTGCGTGGTAGCAGCGTTGCTGCCATCGCTAGTTCCTAAAGACCAGTTGGCGCCATTATTCCAAGAGGTGCCGGATGTGCCTTGCCAATAGAGTGTGGCAGGTTGCACAATGAGACGCACACGCTGATAGCCCGTTGAACAGCTGCCCTCACCTTGTGTTAGTTCAATAAGAACATCGTAAGTCTCTCCCTCAGTAAGTGCCGGCACAGCACTGTTGCGCGAATTGACCTTGAGCAGAAGAGAATCTTGACTTTTTGTCAACACCACCTGTTCAAAGAGCACTTTGCCCAAATAGCTATTGAAGAGGGTATCTGAGGAGGCTATTAAAAGCATATCGCCCAAAAGAAGCGTATCTGTAAAGGTATATCCACAGCTCTTCACGGGCAGTGTGAAACCATCGCCATTGACCTGCTTGGTATTCAAACTTGCCTGACGAATCACCTCAGCGCCTGTAGTGTTGTAGGTTTCGCCATAGCGTCCAAACTGCAGCCATGGCGTTTTAGATTTCAACGTCACCGCAATGGAGATAAAATCATTGCATAAGGTGATATCGGTCACCTCATCATCTGGCATCATGGTGTCAGGATAGCCATAGAGTGTAAAGTAATTTACCGTATCATAAAGAGCTACATTCAACTTTTGTTGATAAAGCCATAACACCGCATCGGAAATTAATGCCTGAAGAAGTTTAAGTTGTGAAGAAGATATGAAAGCGGTTGCTGCTGTAGGAAGCACCTTGGTATCCATATAGGTGGTATCGGTATGTAGAGCGCGTAAGGCAGCTAAAACGGAATCATAATCGTAGCCGGCATAACAGCCACTGCCGCTAAAACTGCTTGCATCGCCCTTTATCCAATCATAATACCCATTTACCCATGCAAATTTATCCTCATCCAGCATGACCTGTTGCTTTATGGTAATAGAATCGGTCGTAGAAGGACAGATACCTTGCGAGACATCGGTGGAAGCATCGCCGTTGATTTGATAGATGCACATACCTATGGGAACAAAGTTGGCACTCCCCACCAAAGCCGAAGAAGCTAGTGAAGCATCATTATAGAGATTCACCTTATAACTTTGACAAGCATTGAGTTGATCACTCTCGAAGATGAGACAGAAGTAGTGATAATCAGTCTGGTCGCAATAAAAAGCACCGGTATAATTTGACGCTGTGGCTTTAGCAGCCAAATAATACATTAATGCAGTAGAATCTGCGGTATTGGCATAGATGGGATAGTTGGCTGTTACTGTAGGAACATTTTTCATCCATATGCTTCCATAATCATCAGTTGTAGACAAAGTATTATTTACCAATGGTATTACAGTTCCGGTAGAGTCTGTACATTGATAATAAAGACGTATGCTATCTGAGGCAGCGGTAAAGAGATTTAAACTATCGAAACTTATTTGCAATGCCACTTGTTTTATAGAATCGGTCAATGAAGCACAGCCATTATAGACCCCATAAGCGGTGATAAAAGAGCGTTTTTGATAGATGCCAAATTGATTTAACAGATAATTATTACGCATGGAGGCATTGCCTGAATTTTCCACCCGAACGCGGTAATTTCCTGTTACAGGAGTAGGCAACTGAAAATGCCACCCTACCTGAAACCATCTACCCTGACGTGTAGAGAGAGATCCCGTGATATATTGCAGCACCGGCACATAACTGCCATTTACCAACTCCTCGACATAGAAGGTCAATTGGAAAGTACGGCTAAGATATTGAGACACATTATTGACATAGAGGGTAACGAAAAATTCATCAGATGCTTTATAATCCGTCACAGAAAAAGCTGCTTCACTCACAGTCACTCTATTGCCGGCAGGATTCACATAGAGCATGCCTGAGGATAGCTGCGGACCATTATATCCCGGATAAGGCGTATAAGGAACCGGCGAAACACCGGAGGTAATATAGCTCGCTTGAGCAAACGTGGTGGTAGAGATAAACTGATACTCAAATGCTGAAGCAAAAGCATTAGCGGTGAATCGGCGCGGATAGACTGCTTTATAGGAAGAGTTATAGGCATATCCTAATGTTGCCGCCTGCCAGTTAGTGAAGGGGGCGTTATGACTGATACCATAATACCAATCGCCACCCAGGTAGTAGTAATCTGAAAAAAGTTCTGCATTGGTAGCCAACATATTGCTACTTCCCACTTGAATAGGTCCCACCTCTGTTTGTGAAACATAAGTAACACTATATTTAGCAATATTTACTTTAGTACTATCGCTCAGTGTACCTTGCAAAAGATAGGTCACCACGCCGCTGCTATTGATGGTAGGGACAACGAACGACCTCCCATCGTTCCACTTAAGTGTTTGCTTAACACCATTGGCATAGAGTGCTACAGAGGTGACACGTTGAATAGTTCCGGAGGTATTGTAGGCATAATAACTCGCTAAAGAGCCATTGCAATCATAGCGAGTAGACAAATAGATGGTCTCACTTATGGGCGCAGTAACGGTATAGTTTTCAAAATAATCGGTTGGCGAGCTCCCCACTGCCGCAGCACTCTTGAGAGAGTCGGCAATGACAGAAGCAGCCTGTAACTCATACAATGCACGGTAACTTAAGGTAGGTTCATAGAAGTTATTGCCAACTTTGTTATAATCGGTGTAGTTTGAAGCTTCGCAAGCTATGGTAATGGGCAAAGCACTACTTGTGACCGAATAGGTGACTTGAGTAGCATCATAGCCCAAATAGTATTTACCGGTATTGTTAGTAAAAGACTTGAAACGACTGGAGAGATTCAAAGCCGAAGAGACAGTTCCTAAAGTAGTGTAATTAAACCATCGGTAATAGGCTTGCGGTGCACGGTCGCCATTGGTTAAAGGATAGTTTAAATTTACATTTTGCCCCGAAGTACAGAAATAGATCCTTTTATACTCTGTTACTGCCTGTAGGCCATTGCTCAAAAGTGCACGACCACTCATGCCTCTATAATGGGCTAAATTAAGACTATTACCCGGATTAAATTGAGAAATTCTAATAACAGTGGTATCGGTATTATTGCTACGTGCCAAATTAATAGTGCCTTGACGAAACTCTTCATTTGCCATGGTTGCTACCTGAATGGTATCGGCATTAATTTGAATCCAACTCTCATTGCTAGAGAGTGTATATGGTACTGACAGCGTATCTATAATCATGGGATTAACAGCAGTATCGGCAGGCATATAGTACTTATTGTCATTTGATGATATTGTAATAATAGTATCGGATGCCACACTATCGACATGTAAAGTCCAGAAACTCATGATGAGGTCATAAAGTTGTAACTTATAAAAGTAGGGAATCAAGATTAAATCTATCGGTACTGCATTGGCAACAAAACCTGTTGAGGCATCGAAAGAGAAGTTTAATGATTCATCTTCTGCCGAATGCATTTTAGTGTCATTATCATAAAGCACCCAATAGAATGGATCTGTTTGCAGTGCTAAAGCATTGGTATTTGAGGCATCGATAGCCATATACCTATTGGTAACGATATCGCAAAAGCTAATGGTGTCATTCTGATAGGTGATGCGCCATAAGGAGTTCATATCGGGAGAAGAGATATCGTCTATTGCCGATGCGCTCTCAGAAGTCACAAAACGATATACGGTATCGGCAGAAGCATCGACTACAAGCCCTTTAATACAAATGGTATCGCCAGTGGCTAGAGTGACGGAAGCAGATAATTTATTAGGATGCAGAATACTACAAATAGTCAACAGTAAAATAAAACAGAAGTATTTTGATCTTTTAGCATTAGAGAAAAGAGAAAGAATAGATTTCATATCAAGCGTAATTAATATATTATCAACATCATACGATGTGAAAGGGTTTTTATTAAATACAATATTTTCTGTGCTAAAGAAATAACAATCTAATTAATGAAACACTAGAAAAAAGTTATTCACTATGTCTCAATATTTTAAATTCCTATAACATAACTCTCAAAAATCAGTTATTAAGAAGAGTTCTACAAGCAAAATACTTTTACTCTATTTGAATTAAAACTGAATGGATTTAAATTGATTATTAAAACTCCTATTAAGAGATTCTATTAATATTATATTTAAGAGAAAATTATCAAGATTAATACCATTACTATCTATAAAAAGTTAAGTGGTGTACTAAAATTTAAAATAATGAGCCCTAAGAGATTAAAGAAAGCGAAGAAAATGAATTCAGCATAAGTAAATACGAATTAGTGAAGATTAAAAATAGACGATCACTTTCATACGATTGAATCTATATGAACACGATTTAAAATCTAATATTAGAACGCACTTATAATCATGAAACCTATAATGACTGAAAAAAATCATAAAATCAGAGCCTTAAGAGCTATTTTGGAATGTATTGTGATACTTAATAAATGCAATATACAGCATATAAATAGGAAAGAAAAAACTTTACTATTTCAGATAGAACATTAAAAGAGAATAAGCATATAAGCCTATTAAAATTTAACTAACACAGCAATAAATATCAAACATAAACGTTATATTTATGTTAACGATTAAACTAGTATTTGAAGTTGAGGTTAAATTTAACTATACAAAAACATAGTTTGAGATCTTTTAATAAGAACTATCATTATATTTGTATTGAAAATAGAAAACAGAGAATTAATCTATTTTGATCTCCTCCATTATCCAGAAATATCACAAACAATAACAGGGTTTGAGATATCGGAAATAAAGAGAAAAGATTCCAAGATAGAGATTTCAAAATAAAAGAGAGATAACCTTTAACACAATATGTTATGAAATTAGAGAACCTTCATCGCACACTCCTGCTTATATTAGGAGTTGTAATGGTAAGTGGCGCCACCGCATGGGTCACCAGCAAAGTAATACAACAAGAAGAGAATGCATATGTCTTAGAAGAGACAGTTATGCCGGTACAATTTATATCGAACAGCAGTCAGAGTTCTGCCCCTACGGATTTTACCTCAGCCGCCGAGCACACTATCAATACGGTAGTACACGTAAAGACTAAAATTTTAACTAGTGCTCAGCAATATGGCAACAATCAGTTCTTTGAGTATTTCTTTGGTCGCCCTTCACAACCACGCAGTCAGGAACAGATGGGATCCGGCTCAGGAGTAATCATTAGCCCCGACGGATATATCGTTACCAACAACCATGTTATAAGCGGTGCCACCAGCATAGAGATCACCTTAAATGACAAACGCTCTTTTGAAGCATCGGTCATTGGTACCGATCCGACTACCGACTTAGCACTCTTAAAGATTGACGCTAACGGATTGCAGCCAATCACTTTCGGAAACTCAGACGAGTTAATGATTGGCGAATGGGTATTGGCTGTAGGTAATCCCTTTAATCTTACCTCGACAGTAACAGCAGGTATTGTAAGTGCCAAAGCGCGAAATATTAACATTCTGAATAACGACATGAAGATAGAGTCCTTCATCCAAACAGATGCAGCTGTAAACCCCGGCAATAGCGGAGGAGCACTGGTAAATACACGCGGAGAACTAGTAGGTATCAATACTGCCATAGCATCGCAAACCGGTTCATACGCCGGATATGCTTTTGCTGTTCCTACCAGCATCGTTGCCAAAGTAGTTTCTGACCTCAAGGAATTTGGTGTAGTACAACGGGCAATTTTAGGTATTCAGATTCGTGATATAGACGCTAACTTTGCCAAAGAGAACAACCTCCCTACCCTTGCCGGTGCTTATGTGGCAGAGATTATGGAAAATAGTTCTGCGGGTAAAGCAGGATTAAAGAAAGGCGATATCATAACTACTATTAACAATGTGAAAATCAATTCGGTATCACAATTGCAAGAGCAAGTGGGACGTTACAGACCGGGAGATAAAATACAGGTGGGTTACCTTCGCAATGGCAAAGAGATGACCGCTACTGTGGAACTAACAAATCGTGCCGGAAACACAGATGTAGTGAAAGCCGTAGATATGGGATTACTCGGAGCATCTTTTGAACCACTCTCTAATGAGTTAAAAGCCAAGTTTAGACTTGCTAGAGGTTTACAGGTGACCAGCCTAGAGAAGAATGGCAAACTAGCAAAAGCAGGCATACAAAAAGGATTCTTGATTCTTAAGGTAAACAATACCACTATAGGAACAGAAGAAGATCTATCGAAAGTTGTTGAAAAAGCACTCAACAGTAGTGACACTGATAAAGCACTCTTTATTAGCGGTGCCTATCCGAATGGACAGATTGCTCACTACGCTATAGATCTAAACAATTAAAAACACTAAAGAGAATTTTAGCGGCAGAAACATTCAAAATAAAATTCTTATAAACTGACACACCAAAAGGACTGTTGACCATTTTACAACAGTCCTTTTGTACGCTTTTTTAGTACATCTTCAGGCAACAGATGTACATGATATTTGCGAAGAGATAATTTTACCCAATAACTAAGGGAGTACTAAAATAATGAATTCATTCATAGTATTTTTAGTTTACACCTAATGTTATTCTTCACATCCCATTAATAGATGGAAGTATTGGCTAAAAACTACCATTATTAAGTGATACATCAGAAAACAGAGTTGAATATTTGCGAGGCACTGATTGTTCACACAAATAATTGACTATGAACACATAGAATCAGGAAGCATAGATACTGCCGAGACCTTCCGTTAAATTTTAGATACAACAGAAGAGCACTTATTTTAGTATGATTTTTGCATAGAAATAAAAACTTTTTTAGTTCCGTTTCATGGCAAAGCAAATAGATTTATAGATAGACAGCTATAGACACAACTGCTTATAGCATATAAACATAGCGATTTGTTTATTTAAAATTCAGAGATATTCTGACAACTAATTCGATCATCTTTAAAATTTATGATTTGCATAAATAACTGTCAGTGTAAAACAAGCAGATCGGAAGAGCACACGTCTGAACTCCAGTCACATTCAGAAATCTC
>CAMTOX010000010.1 GCA_947074225.1 uncultured bacterium | reverse complement strand
CCAACCTTAATAATCTCATCTTCACCAGGCATCAGTATAGTAACAAATCCTGCATTAAGCACAAGTAGATAATTTCTAGCCTTTGGGTTATTTGTAAGCATTGCGACTAACGCTTTACGACTAAGATTTGGCTCATTTACGCTTACAAATGGCTCTAAATCTCCTTTCTCAAACGCATTAAATATATTAACGGCAATCTCTTTCATCTGAATACCTGTTAAATTGACAAACTCGGTTTGTTGTTCCAATTTTGACTTAGCATTGATTCGAGATAGACGACTCGCTAATAATCGCAAATTTTCATCAGTTAAATAGCCGTGTGAAATTTGCTCTAAAAGCATTTTCAATGAGATGTGCGTAGGTGTTGGCTCTGTACCTGGAGGTATAATACTCTTTTCGTGTTCAGTGACTCCAACAGCATCAACAAGGTAAAATAAATCTTTGCTTGTAGCATTTGGGGTTACATTACGCAATACATCATCACCTACGGTTCTTACTCCACGTCCTTTCATCTGTGTATAAAGAGACTCGGATGCAACATCACGCATAAACATCACAACCTCCAATGGTTTTACGTCTGTTCCTGTAGCAACAAGTGTAACCGTTACAGCAATTCTGAACGTCTTATCATTACGGAACTTTCGAACCAAATCGTTACTATCCCCTGCTGAGTATGTTATCTTCTGCACAAAATCATCACTTTGACTAGCAAAGACCTCTTTGGCAATCTCTACAATATTGGTTGCGTGTGCATCGCTCTGTGCAAAAATCAAGGTTTTGGGTATATATGCCATATTAGGCTCTCTATCGGGATATAATTCCGAATATATTGCATCCCTATAACTCTCCAGAATAATACGTATCTGGGTTGGATTCACCACTGTTCTATTTAGTTCAACGGCTCTAAATTCTCTATCTTCAACCTCTCGCTTTGTTGCAACACTTCCTGTAAATTTGGTGACTTCCTTTATCTTCTCATCCTTTCGGATTATACCGCCATCGGTTGATGCCTTTGTTTGTATTCTAAAAACTCGGTAGTCAAGATTAATTCCATCGGCAATAGACCTCTCTAAGGTATAGTTTATAACTCTATTATTATTGAAAAAGGCTAATGTTTCAGGGGCAGGGGTCGCAGTAAGACCAATCAATTTTGCACTATCAAAATAGTTTAACACCTGTTGCCAACGACCATAAATAGACCTGTGACATTCATCTATTATGATTGCATCAAAGAAATCATTGGGTAATTTCAACTCTTTTGACAATTCAATAGGAGTTGCATCACTCTCATCAATAGATTCATCATCATCACCCTCTTCTAATTCTTGACCTGTTAAAACTGAGAACAAGCGTTGAATAGTACATATAACAAGGTTGGAATCTAATGGTATATTTGTTGATTTCAATCGAGTTGTAGTAAATATAGTATTAAACGGATCGCCATTTTCAGTAAGCCTAAAAGTGCCAAATTCTCCTTCCGCTTGACGACCTAGATTGTTTCTATCCACCAAAAACAGTATTCGACGGGCAGGAGTGTAAGACAATAGACGATATGCGGACATACAAGCAGTATAGGTTTTACCTGCACCAGTAGCCAAAACCATTAAGGCTCTATTTTGTCCATCTCTGAAACTCGCTTCGAGATTAGTTATCGCCTCGTATTGACAATATCTCAACCCTTTGCGTGATAGTTTGGGTAATCCAACATAATAACTATTGATGCTAGCCAACTCCGCAAGCTCTCTTGGTGTATGGACTTGAGATAATTTCTCGTACTCTTCATTGTTATTGCGTAAATCCCTAAACATCAACTCCTTGCCATTAGATATATAGACAAATGGCAGTTTCTTAAACCAGCAAGAGCACCATATAGGAAGTTTTGTTGTATAATTTTCAGCCTGTTGTACAACAATATCATCAAGATTGATATGCTCAGCCTTAGCCTCCAAAACGCCAATAGCCTTGCCGTCTAAAAAAAGCAAATAATCAGCTTCAAGATTTCCTTTAAGCAGTCCTTCTCTAACAGCAATAGCGGAATGTGAAGTTGTGTAATCATCTCTATTCACAACATCCCAACCCGACTCATCAAGCATCTTATCAATATATTTTCTCGCACGTTCTTCTGGTAACATAACTTCCGATAATAATAATTATTACAAAGGTAATAATTATTATGGAATTAACACTGATTAAAATTCAATAATTGTCAATGATGTACTCATAGATATTATAATAATAGTTGCTGTTATAATATTTCCTTTTAGCATACGATTGGTTCAAATACGAAAAATCTCCCCGACTTCGGAGGGGGATTGCCCCCTGCAAGGGCAAGGTTTGGAGAGTAGCTTTTAGCGTTACTCTCCGACTTTTGAGTAACTCAAAAGACATCTTGCTGAGTTCAAGTGAACTCAAAAATCCGTCGTGGTGACAGATTGAAAGGTAGCTTATTTAGGTTGTTAGTTGGTTGAATATGGTGTATCTTGTCTGTTTTATGTAGAATGAGAGCGAATGTCACTCATTTTACGTAATAGCGATAGGTTTTTCAATGCTTAAAATACACGTAATACTTTGGAAGTAAGAATTCTTTTGAATCACCTATTTGTCTGTCAATTAATTATTAGAGCAGTTTGTTGATTAGGTTATTAGTCCTGTCATTTATCAATGAATTAGCATTTTTATAAAGTGATTTATTTATTTGATAATAGATAGCTTTATATACGAGTAGATTAAGCCTTCAATTTATAAGAATACAAACAATTTCATTAGTTAATAAGCTCATTGATAGTTTAAATGAGTTATTAGTAAATTGATAAACAGATAAATGTATCAAGCGATTAATTGATAAGTTGATAAAAACCTCTGCCACCGAATTTATCTCGATTAGAGAGAGTTGAAGTTGCAGGTAACAAAACAACGGTGCAGGAGGTTTATAACTCTCTCCTACACCGTTGTTTTTTGAATTTATCCCTCATATCGGTCGTTTTCGTCGCTATGGCTTTTCATTGGATTTAGAGGGAGGAATATACAAGTTTTGAGCTATGCTCAACTTCACAGAGCTTGAACTTGGATTTTCAGAACCTAAATCGTCCCTTTGCCATAGCTACGAGAATGGCAGATTTGAGGTTAATTGAAAATTTCTCTCTGTTTGTCGTGGTTATTTCTTCCTATCTGAACACATACAGTAGGGTCAGTAGGAAGATTCAGTCTTCGAAGTAGTACATCTCTAAGTATCTTCGCTTGGAGCGAATTAATCCGAAAGGCAATGGCTATTACCATATCCATCCCAAAATATTCGGGAATAATCACACCGTCCCAAACCTCTCCACCATTTGTGCCATCATCACGACAAATACCCGATTTAAGTATCTGCTTAGCGTGGGTACGGATTGTTTTCGGATAACTACCCAATAGCTCCGCTATCTCAACATCATGCATTCTTACCTTGTCGGGTATTACAACCGCACCACTCTGTGAGATTGTGATTATATTTTCTCTTTTCATCGTTGTTTGGATTTAGTTGTTAGCTTTCTACGCTCGATTAGTTTGTCCATATCTTCCGAAATCTTTTGGTCCGTAACTCGTGCATAGACCTGTGTGGTGGAGATATTGGTGTGCCCTAACATCTTACTAATGCTCTCAATCGGTACACCTGCACTAAGCAGTTGTGTTCCGAAGCAGTGGCGGCTCTGGTGCGTGGAGAGGTTCTCCTTAATCCCTGCCATAAAACCTATTTGGTGTATCTCCCTACATATCACATCTCTGTTCTTGGTTGGGAATATGGGTTTGGTATCATCCTCCATATTGTAGAGTGAAATAATCTGCTCGGCAACAGGGTGCAGAGGGATAAATGACTCTACATTGGTTTTTGTTCGATTGATGCGGATATATTTATGTCCATCAGAGGTTTGCTCTATGTGGTAGGGATAGAGTCTTTGCATATCCACATAAGCCAAACCACAGAACGATGAAAAGATAAACATCCTGCGAGCCAATTCAGGGAGCGAGTCGGGCAAGGGGTGTTCCATAATCCACTTCAACTCCTCACGGCTGATATGGCGAAGTTGTAACGGTTTCTTCTTCTCGTACTTTACATCTTCTACTTGATTACATCTCAATACCTCACTATCAACGGCAATATAGACTAATCTATTCAACCATGTAAGGCAATGATTAACGTGTGTAGGCTTATAGTCCAACCCTCCTATGAGAAAGAGCTTAAACGACTCTCCAAATTCGGGAGTTATATCTGTAAAGAGCATATCTTCCACTCCTCTGGATGCAATAAAGCTCCGTAGGTTCTTTTTATTCCTGTCATCACCTTAAAGGCTCTCATATTGCTTCCAACTGTCCCAGAGTTGCAACGGAAAGATGGTTGCTCTATCTTCATCGTGGTATTTATCAATGATTGCAATGGCTTCGGGAAGTAGTTTGATACGACACAGCATATTGTTCTTCTTGCGATGAAACTTCAACCACTTTGCGCCATCATCATCGTTGGTGATATGCTCTTTGGTAATAACTACCACATCTGCGTATGCTACTCCAGTATAGGTCGAAAAGAGAAACATATCTCGTGTTTGGATATGGCTTTTGCGGTGTGGAGGTATCTCCATATCTCTAATAGTTTCAAACTGTTCACGGCTTAGAGCTTTCGGGGTACTCTCTTGCTGTTTGGGTAGCTTGTAGTAGGCGAAGTAGTGTCTATCGGCATAGCCGTTTCTAAAGGCTGTCGTACACGCCTTTTTGAGCAACGCCAAATCGTGGCGAACTGTAGCGATGGCACGTTTGCATTTTAGATGAGCATAATCCTGAAACTCCCTAATAAACTGTTCGTTGAGTTGGGAGAAGGATATGTCTTTGCTCTTAAATTTACGCTTGATAAACGAGGCTAATACTCTTCGGGTGCTGTCATACTTATAGACCGTCAGAGCAGTACGGTCAATACCTACTCGCTTTTTCAGCTCATCGGTGCAGTGGTCGAATGCTTTGAGTAAAGTTATCTGAGCAGTGGCAATACCCTGAAAGAGGTTCTTTACATCTTCGGCGGTAAAGGGTTGATTGCGCTTGGTTAGGGTGGCATAAGCCTCGTTGATAGATAATAGTAGTCCATCGAGCTTGACATTGGTCTCTACGGCAACTTTGCTTTTTCCGTTTAGACGGCTCTCGCGTGCGTTCCATAACTCTAATCGACATGAGAGCTTACAACTGAACTGTGCGATAGACCTATACAGTGATACGTTCCATAATGGGGAAATTACCCGACTTATCGGGTGAAATCTTTTTGAGGTAGAGCAGAACCTTTAATTTTTCTTGTTTCATAACGCTTAAATTTTGCGGAGCAAAATTACTCCTGCATTAAGCGTTCATTGATAGGCAAAGCAATGTGAATCAGTGCAATCAAACCAAACTACAAAGAATTTAACTGCTTTGGTTGGCTGTGCTTCTTTCGGTAACTACTCAGCTAACGGTTTGGTAACGGAAATACTTCATATCTCTGCTCTGACTTGCATATTCACTTTTAAGAAAAACAACGCAAATTAACTCATTACAAACTATTTAGTCTCTGAACTTCTGTCGTCTGCACTATGTGAAAAGTGACTGTATTTTCCACATGGCATACCAGATAATAGCTACCTAGAACCTTTGGCAAAGGTACATATAAATTTGTGATTTCCGATGTGAAAAGATGGTACCGTTATGTTATTGCCATGTTTTTTGTTGTGAAATGGTAACCATAATCTGTTAAGACAAAATATTAATATGTAGCATGCTGTGGTTATTAGGCATTAATTTGAGGTTAACACAGCTATCTCTTTAGCACGAATAATGGGACCATTAGGGTGTGTGGCTTCAATAAATAATACATAGATACCCACAGGTGAGAGTGTCCCCGAGGCATTGGTGCCATCCCAAAAGAGTGTACCCTCTGTTCCGGCAATGGTGTTGTTGGTGAGGTTTGTTACCTTGATGCCATTAGGTGTGAAGATTTGTATGTTAATGAGATAGCCATCTTCGGGAAGTTGGTAATGTAGTGCTAAGAGGTCGTTATAGCCATCGTTATTGGGCGAGAACTGCTCGGACGAGAGCCAGAAGTGTTTAGAAGAGACCTCTAAGGCATTATTGAAATATTGTGAGTTTCTATAACCAGGGGTGGCATAGTTGCAGTGTGCCGCTGCCGATTGCCATGAGCTATTCTGTTCCGAAGGTAAATCGGGGTTTACACGCTCTAAAGATACTCCTTTGCTGTTGCTAATTAATGGATGATGCATTTGTTCGCTATAAGTTAAGGCATCAATGATGGTGCCGTTGGCAGAGGCGAGAACAATATTGCCGCCGGCAATGGGCATTGAAGGGAGTTTACATTCTAGGTGGACGCCTATTTTCTTACATAAGTATTGGTTATAAAGGGTGTTTAGATTTGTGGTTACTAATAGAAATTGTTGCGGCGCAAGTAGAATCTCCTCTTCGGTGATGTAGTTTCCAGCTGCAAGTGTGCCATTTTCCGTTTGAGTGGTTAGAGCAAGTTTTTGCAAAGAGAGGTAATGGTTGCTACGGTTGAAGAACTCTATAAATTTCACGCCCTCAGTTTTGGGATTAAAAAGTAGCTCATTGATAACAATATCTGATGGCTGAGGTGTTTGTGGAATTATGAGCTGTAAGGTGGTGTCGGGGAGCATGAGGTTTGATATGCAATAGAGCCCATTGAGCGATACTTCGGTAATATTAGAATCGCTAATGGGCGAATTGAATTGTAACTTAAGGGTGTTGCGGCATGGTTCAAGGTAGCTTTTCTGCAAAGAAAGAGTGGGAGAAGTTTGAATGGCATTGTCAACAAGATTGTCGGGATTCATCTCTTTGTTAAAATAGATTATACAGGCAGAGTCTGCTTGTAATGCAAAGTAGCACACTTCAGGCATGACAGTATCGGGGAAAATGGTCTCTTCGCTGTTTGCTCTTCCCGGAGTGCCTCCGCTATGATCGGTCGACAGAGTCCAGTTCTCTTGATTGTTGTTTAAATTGTCAACATCTATTCGTTCAAATGCCCAACCACCTTCCTTCTTAAATGGTTCAGATTTATACCAACTGTCGCTGTAGTTTATCCAACTAATTACCTCTTTGTTGTTACTTTCTAAATATAGGAGTTTACCACTATTTGTCAATGCCGGAAAAGAGGTTACCACAATGGTATTGCCATAAGGTTGTAGCAGTGTTTGGGCAGAGGCGGTACAGAGGAGGGCATAGCCCTTAGGCTCAATAACTCCCGACGCAATGTTACCGGCTCTATTGTTTCCATATAGTTTCCAATTTTCCAAAGAGATAGTGCTATCTGTTCTGTTGTAAATCTCAACATATTCACAGTCGGGTAATGATACAGTAGGGGTTGGGTCGACCATTAATTCTGTAAAAACTATGGCATGCCTATTTGTGTTGTTAGATGTATTTATGTCTGGATTTGTAGGAGTGTCACTGTTTCCGGTTACAATGAAATTGTCGGCACTCATCTGTTCGTTACACTCTTGTGAATATGAGAATAAGATACCTGAATATTTAGCATCGGGTGTATTGGTTTGTGTTATACTACCCTCTAACAGAGGGTAGTTGTCGGACTCTGTTTGACTATAGAGTTGCCAAATGCCATTCTGCGCTCTGGTGCATAAAAGTTGGATGGTATTCATACCGTTAGTGAGTCTATGTGGAGTTCCTTGAATAAGGGTTGTGGTGTTTAATCCGCTTTGTTGGCATAGTTGAATATTGCCTTGCTCTGTACCAACCAGAATGAAGTAACCATTGAGGGGTTCATTGAGTTTGCTGGTATTAGAAATAATATAGAAGCGAATGTAGTTAGATTGTTCTAATGAACAATTAAATGTTATGGTGCATTGCCATATAGCATTGCTCACCGCATTAGAAGGGGTTGATAAATAAGCAATTTGTGGGAAATGATTAGAAATATTATCTCTAATTTGTAAAGCATGATTGCTATTTACGATGAATTTTTCGGTAGTGCCACTCCATGTAGGGTTGTTGGTATAATCTCCGTCATGAAAATGGTCTGAAAATTGCGCTGATACAGAAGTAGAAAGCATGAGTATGTATATAATAAATAATCTTTTCATAATATTTTTAGAATTGAGCTATTTGTTATAAATTTGCATAGTTTAGAATTATAGTGTTCATTACGTTTGAACGCTGATGAATAAAAGATATTAGTATCATTTTTTTAAGTTTAAAGAGCAATGAGAGTAGCAATTGTTGGTGCGAGTGGTGCTGTAGGTCAAGAGTTTTTACGAGTTCTTGCCGAGCGTCAGTTCCCGATTGATGAATTACGTTTGTTTGGTTCATCGCGCAGTGCGGGAAATGAGTATGAATTTAATGGCAAAAAATATACCGTACAGGAGTTGAAACATGGTGATGATTTTAAAGATTTAGATTTTGTATTTACATCGGCCGGAGCTTCAATATCTAAGGAGTATGCTTCGGATATCACAAAGTTTGGTGCTGTGATGATAGATAATTCCAGCGCATTCCGTATGGATAGTGATGTGCCTTTGGTAGTTCCAGAGGTGAATGGCAGTGATGCTATGGTTCGTCCAAGAGGTATTGTTGCAAATCCAAATTGTACTACCATTCAGTTGGTAGTGGCATTAAATGCTATTGAGAAGTTGTCGCATATTCAGCGTGTGCATGTATCGACTTATCAAGCTGCTAGTGGCGCAGGTGCTACAGCAATGGCAGAATTAGAGACTCAGTACCGTCAGGTGCTTGATGGAGAAGAGGTGACAGTAGATAAGTTTGCTTATCAGTTAGCCTATAATCTTATTCCACAGATTGATGTATTCATGGATAATGGATATACCAAAGAGGAGATGAAGATGTATAACGAAACACGTAAGATTATGCACTCTGATATTGAGGTGAGTGCCATGTGTGTTCGTGTACCATCGCTCAGGGCACATTCCGAGAGTGTATGGGTGGAGACCGCAGAACCTATTAGTGTTGATCAAGCTCGTGAAGCCTTTGATCAAGCCGATGGGGTTGTGGTGATGGACAATCCGGAGAAGAAAGAGTATCCTATGCCGTTGTTTTTGGCAGGGCAGGATCCAGTCTTTGTGGGGCGTATACGTAAAGATTTAAGTAACAATAACGGATTGACTTTCTGGTGCGTTAGCGACCAGATTAAGAAAGGTGCAGCGCTAAATGCTGTGCAGATAGCTGAGTTCTTGATGCAACAAGAGAACAAATAAGCATCTTTGTAAATCAAAATGAAACCAAAACTATGCGAAGAGTATTATTCTTTCTATTAATACTATTGGTGTTCTTTGGCTGTAAGCCGAAGAATCCTAATGATTATTATATAGATGGTTCTGTAGCCATAGATAGCTTGGAGGGAAAGTGGGTCTATTTAGTCCCGTCGTTCAATGAGATAGATGTCGTACTCGATAGCTGTGTGATTGAAAAGAATAAGTTTAAGATGAATGGTAATGTGGGTTTTAACTCATACTTGGCACTCTTAATTGTAACCGATTCTAATAAGATTCCATTAACTCCGCTCATAGGAGCTAATATTGTTGTAGAGCCTGGCACTGTGAATGTGTCGTTTAATGCAAATAGAGAACCTACCATTGGAGGTTCTCCACAAAACGATTTGCTTCAGCGTTGCGATGATGCCATAAGTAATTTCAATAGTCATTGTAATGCACTGGTAAGTAGTAATATGCCATATGAAGAGAAGTATCGTGAATGGCAAGAGGCACGTAAAGAACGTAATGATATTTTGCTTTCTGTAATTGAGGGTCATATTAACTCAGAGAAGATGCAAGCATTATTTTTGGAGTACTATACCTTCTTTAATAAAGAAGAGCTAGAAAGGATTGAGCGTCGTATGAATGAAAATACACGTTCTAATGCGCGCATGCAAATGGCTTTAAATACTAAGAATGTGGCTGTTGGTGAAAAATATATTGACTTTATATTACCCAGCTATACTAATGGTAAAGACTCTCTAGCTTCGTATGTTGGTAAAAATGACTATACATTAGTAGATTTTTGGGCTTCGTGGTGTGCCCCTTGTATACGCGAGTTAAATAGCATCATGCCAATCTATAGAAATGCTAAGGAATCGCATTTTGAGATTGTGGGGGTGTCGCTCGATAGTGATTGTAAGAAATGGAAATCTTCTATAGTCGAGAATAATTTCGATTTCAAACATTTGAATGAGAAAGATAGTTGGGCTTCGCCAATTGTATCTGTTTATAGTATCTCTTATTTGCCAAATAGTGTATTGATAGATCGTGAAGGATATATTGTTAGTCGTAATCCACATTTAAACGAATTAAAGATTCTTATACAGCAACAATAGTTGTTGCTTGTTTATAATATTAGAGGGGGGATAGAATTATATAGTTCTATCCCCCCTCTCTTTTATATATTAGCATAAGATAGCCTATTATGAAGTTGCTATGAAGTTGGTGTGTATTTGAGAATGCTATGGAGTGTTATTGCCTTAAGGAATGGTTATAAAAAAAGGACAACCATTTCTGATTGTCCTTGTAGCGGGAACGAGAGTTGAACTCGTGACCTCCGGGTTATGAATCCGACGCTCTAACCAACTGAGCTATCCCGCCATGCTTCCCGTTGTTTGGGAGTGCAAAAGTAGCTATTTTTTTTTATTCTGCAAATGCTTTATAGTGAAAATATCTGAATTATTTCATTTTTTCATATGCTTCAGAAATGGACTCTGCAATTTTTGCCATCTCTTGGGGTTCCAACTTAAGCTTAGGGTTTGAAATAATCATATCCGATTCTTTATTTATAGGAATAAGATGTACGTGAGCATGAGGAACTTCCATTCCCATAACAGCTACGCCAATACGTTTACATGGTATAACACTCTCTATGGCATGTGCTATTTGTTTAGTAAATTCCATTAATCCTAAATAAGTGTCGTTGTCAAGATTAAAAATATAATCTTCTTCCACTTTTGGTATTACCAAAGTATGTCCTTTGGTCATTGGGCTAATATCCAAGAAAGCAAAATAACGTTCACTCTCTGCTATTTTGTAGCAGGGAATCTCTCCTTGGATAATACGAGTGAAGATAGTTGCCATAATGTACTATATTAGAGTGAGATATTTAATATTTCAAGTTTTAAGATTCCGGCAGGAATAGTTACTTCTACAGTATCGCCAATCTTCTTACCTAAAAGGCTCTTCCCGATAGGTGTGTTGATAGCCAATTTACCTTCGCGTATATTGGCTTCGCTTTCCGATACTAATGTATATTCCATTTCACGTCCAGAAGTTTGGTCTTTAACCTTTACTTTGGTCATGATTTGTACAGAGTCTGTTTTAAGTTTAGACTCATCAATAACACGTGCACTAGCTAAAGTCTCTTTAAGTTGAGATATTTTCATCTCTAAAAGACCTTGTGCCTCTTTGGCGGCGTCATACTCTGCGTTTTCAGAAAGGTCTCCTTTATCGCGTGCTTCTGCAATTTGACGTGATATTGATGGACGCTCTACCGATTCAAGGTGTGCTACCTGTTCTACCAATTTTTTATAACCATCTTCGGTCATATATACTACTGCCATATCTATTCGTGTTAAGGTTTTTAATATTACATAAATAAAAAGAATCCCGACATCTATGACGGAACTCTTTGAATTGCATTTATCTGAATGCAAAGGTATAAACATTTTATGATACACCAAATTTTCCTACATCTTTTTTTCTTTTTAGTTATGTTTTGTATTATTCGATAAATAAGTGTTCAATTAATTGATATACTGAAACATACTTATATACTTATTGTATTCAACACAACAACAAAAATGTTGTATTGGCTCTTGTTTTTTTATATCTTTGCCTATGATTTAACACCTAAATGAATCAATTTATATTGAACCTAATAAAATGAATAAAAGTACAATGATAACATTCCAAAAAGAAGAGATAGCTAATGCAGCCAAAGAGTTTATAGCACAAAATAGAGATAAGCTATTACTTGCTTTTCACGGATCAATGGGTGCAGGTAAAACAACCTTTATTACACAGTTGTGTCGTGAGCTTGGTGTAGACCAGGATGTCATTAATAGTCCTACTTTCTCTATTGTGAATGAATATTTATCTAATAATTATGGTATGATTTATCACTTTGATTTCTACAGAATTAATAATCCTCAAGAGGCTCTTGATTTTGGTGTCTATGATTATTTTGATAGTGGTAATATCTGTTTTATGGAGTGGCCCGAACAGATTGAAACACTTTTACCCGACGATGTAATTCATGTGAATATTATAGTAAATGACGACGACAGTCGTACCGTTTCATGCTCATAAATTCGTAATATGAAAACTAAACACTTTTGTCTAATCATAGCCTTGCTATGTGTATCGATGGCAGCATCGGCATTTGGAACGCTTGGTCATTATATAACTGGGCAAGTGGCTCAAAATAATTTGGGCTCAAAACAAGCAGAACGTATTAATGCAATACTCAATAATGCTACATTACCAATGGTTTCTAACTGGGCTGATATACAAAAAAGTAATCCAGACTTTAAAGAAACAGCTACTTGGCACTATAACAACTTTGAGTCGGGTCTTACGCGTGCAGAGTTCGACTCTTTGGCTCTGACCACCGATCGTGGTCAGAATATCTATCAAACTTATCAACTGATAGATCGTTTACAAGAGCAACCTTCGGACACTATAGCATTGAAAATGCTAATACATTTAGTAGAAGATTTACATTGTCCAATGCATTTTGGACGACCTACAGACCGCGGAGGTAATGATGTACCGGTGCTATGGTTTGGTAATAATAGTAATTTACATAGTATTTGGGATACAGAGTTGATTGAAGCTGCAAAATTAAGTTATAGTGAATATGCCGAACATCTAGAACGCCAATATGATTACTCAGGCGAACCTTTTAATAAGAAGATGATTTTAGACTGGGCATGGGCAAATTACCAATTGGCAGAACAAATTTATAACGACATAGAACTCACTACAAGGCCCTATCATTATATGTATAAATATAGACCACTCATGGAGGCGCAACTACATGCCGGTGGAAATCATTTGGCAATGGTGCTGAATAGTATTTATCAATAGTGTTTTACTCTTCATTATTATCCACATGTAACCATGTGGATTTTCTTTTTTTGTATACCACAAAAGGAATGCTAACCATGACTATGGTGCCAATAGTAATTATTAGAAACCATGTAAAATGATTGCCTGTGGTAATTTGTTGTGGTGGAAAAAAGCTTAAGGTTATAGCCAATAATACTCCCGCAATGCCTAGTGAAGACACTATCCACGCCAATAGGTTTCCTCTTTTACCAATTCGGAATGGCCGATTTACACTCGTGCATTTATAACGAAGAACAAGAATAGATATGAATAGTAATAGGTACATTATAAGGTGTAGTATAATTGACATTTGACAAACTATTTGATAAAAGCTTTGAACGGTTGGCATTACTAAAAAGAGTATACTAGATCGGAAGAGCGTCGTGTAGGGAAAGAGTGTAGGCTATAGTG